>NZ_CP166679.1:4392256-4694007 GCF_041320605.1 Arenibacter antarcticus | reverse complement strand
ATAACATGGATTTTAATCAATTTTCTTTTAGGGTGCGGTATGCCGAAACCGATCAAATGGGAGTGGTATATCACGGAAATTATCCGCAATACCTAGAGATGGGGCGGGTTGAGTGGTTAAGGGCGATAGGAATTTCCTATAAAACAATGGAAGAAAACGGAATAATGTTGCCAGTTATTTCTTTGAGTATCAAGTATAAAAAATCGGCATTGTATGATGACCTTCTTACAGTTACGACACGAATCCATAAGAAGCCATTGGTGCGGATAGAATTCGACTATGAAATACACAATGAAGCGAATGAATTGTTGATAACCGCGAACACGGTTCTGGCATTTATGGATACAAAGGCCAATAAACCTATGAAATGCCCAGATTATATTTTGGATAAACTAAATATCTAGTCGTTTTACTTTTACCGGATGCATGGAGGAAAACGTATTTTCCGTACGGTCAGCATCATTTTTTCTTACCGATATAACAATCTTACAGTCCATTTCCATTTCTTGGGAAATAATTTCCAATTGATTTTGTTTTATCGTTCTCATCACTTTATCCATATCAGGATAATCAAAGGAGAGTAAAAACTGCTGCTGTAAAGTCCTTTCCATGATATGGGCGCTCTCTAAGGCCATTTGTGCCGCAGTCCGGTAAGCGGCTATTAAGCCGCCTACGCCAAGTTTTGTGCCTCCAAACACCCTAGCGACAACAATTAACACATTGGTGATGCTAAAGGATTGTATTTGGCCATATATGGGCATTCCAGCAGAATTGTTGGGTTCCCCGTCATCATTAGCGCGATATTTAACATCCTCCACTCCTAATTGCCATGCATAACAAAGATGGTTGGCCGTTGGATGCTGTCTTCTGAGTTCCTCAAGAATCGGTTTTACCTCCTCTTCACTCAAAATCGGAAAAGCATAACCGAAAAATTTGCTTTTCCTTTCCTTGAACAAAATTTCCGTGCTTGGTTCGCTAATAGTTTTATAGGTATCAAGATTCATAATTACACTTAAAAATAGGCGACTAAAATGATGCTGATCACAGCAAGACTGATGCCCGCCCAGTTTTTTATACTGACTTGTTCTTTGAACAATACAATCCCCAATAGGGTTGTAGACATAACAATAGCCACATTGTTAATGGTGAAAACGGAAGCGCTGTTCAGCGCTTTGTGTTGGAGGGCAGCCAACAAAAAATAAATGGAAAAATAATTTGGGACCCCCAGAGCAATACCCCCTAGAACATTCTTTACTTTAAACTTTAATTTGTGTTTAAAGGATCTGACCGCTACAAAAATAAGTCCGGCCATTGCCGCAGATGCAAAAACAGTGGCCGAAAATAAAGGAAATTCCTCTATGGGCACTCGGGTCTCTTCCAAAAATTTAATACTCGTGTCTATTATTCCAGAACCTAAAAACACCAGTGCTGGCAAGATAAAAATATTTTTGGTTAAAGGGATGTCCTTTTCTTTTACAGAGGAAAAATATACGGCCGCCAAGGCTAAAACGATTCCGATTATTTTTAATGGTCCCAGTTTTTCGTTATAGACCACCACTCCAAATACCACTGGGATAACCAAAGACATTTTGGTGGCAACAGATGCAACCGAGATTCCACTTCGCTGTGAAGCTGCTGCCATAAGATTAAACACAAGGATAAATAATACCCCTAGTAACATAGTGCCCCAAAACCAAGGTTTTTCTGGGATTTCAGATAGGTTTATTTCCTTTGTGTAAAAGAAAAAACCAACCATAGAGGCTACTAGGTAATTAACAACAATGGCATATGGGGTTTCTACGCCAGTTTTGACAAACAACTTAAAGACTACAAATATGATGCTCGAAAATAGAACGCTCAGCCCAAGGTCTAGCATTACAACTTATTCTTTAGGTCAATGATGTCTTCTTTACCGACTAATAGATTCCAGGTTTTTATACCCAATTTTGACGCAGCTTCCGTATTTTCCAAAGTATCATCAATAAACAGAGTCTCTTCGGGGATTAGATGATTATTATCCAATACAAATTGGTATATTTCCTTATTCGGTTTTCTAAGTCTTATTTCATGGGAAAGGTAAAACTGCTCAAAACAATTTTTAAATCGCACGTAACGATCCATTCCTATAATCTGTTCCACATGTGGAATATGCAAGGCATTGGTGTTGCTTAAAAGGAATAATCGGTATTTTTTCTGACTTGCCAAGTCCTCAATAAACTTTAATCTGTATTCAGGGAAGTCCAACAGCATGGAATTCCAAATAGTGGAAATTTCGGTGGAGGAAAGATGATTGAAATCTGATTGTAGTTTTGAAATAAATTCATCGGGACTAATTTTTCCAACTTCAAAATCATCATTCAAGGCTAGGTAGCTAGGAGGAAATTCTAAAATCCCTTGATTTATGAACGCTTTAAAAACTACTTGCTTATCCAAGTTAATAAATATGTCCCCGAAATCGAAAATAATATTTTTAATCATGTCTGATCAGTGTTAAAGTATCGGTCAATAATGGTTTGTTTTCTATTACATTTCCTACTATCAACGGAGATTTTAATCCGGCACCAAACTGTGTTTGCCCTGTGAAAATTCTGGCCTCGTCCCATAGATCTTCTTCTATAAAGCTTTGTAAGGTTTTTGCGCCTCCCTCTATAATTACACTTAAAATTTGGTGTTTATGAAGTATGGTACAGACTTGTTGGGCTAAATTGTTCGTGAAATCTATTTTTTCGTAAGTAATGTCTGCAAGTGGTTCCTGTGGAAGGTTGCCAGTAATAACAATGGTTTTTACACCGGCGTCCATAACATGAAAATGGTTTGGGATTTTTAATTCCCGATCCAAGACTATTCTCGTAGGATTTTTTCCTTTCCAGCGCCTAACATTTAATTTTGGGTTGTCTGCAAGTACCGTATTTGTGCCAACCATAATAGCTTGTTCTTGACTTCGCCATTGGTGTACCAGCTGCTGGGAATAAGGATTGCTGATCCAAAATGGTTCAGGATTACCTTCTCGTTTAGTATCTAATGGGGCTATAAATCCATCACTGGTCTGGGCCCATTTTAAAATTATGTAGGGGCGTAGCTTGGTATGGAAAGTTAAAAAACGCTTGTGGTGTTCTCTACACTCTTGATCCATTATACCAACAATTACCTCGCAGCCTGCGGCCTTCAATTTCAGTACCCCCTCGCCGGCCACCTTTTCATGGGGGTCCAAAACGCCGATTACTACCCTTGGGATTTTATGTTTTATTATAAGATCGGCACAAGGTGGGGTTTTACCTTGATGGGAGCAGGGTTCCAATGTTACATAAAGCGTTGCCTTAGTTAAGAGTGTACTGTCTTGAACGGAATTAATGGCGTTTACTTCGGCATGCGCCCCGCCATAGGGACTGGTATATCCCTCCCCGATAATTTTTTGGTCATGAACAATTACACTACCTACCATTGGGTTAGGAAAGGTGCTCCCTAGACCATTTTTGGCCAGTTGTATACATCTCGAAATATATTTTTCATGTATCTTCACTCCGCTAAAATAGCACAATATTGGTAGAATTTAGGAAAGCATATGATAGGGACCATTATAAGGGAAATGGAAATAACGGATAATGAGAAGGTTGCTGGGGTAATACGAATGGTTTTAATTGAGTTGGGTGTTCCAAAAGTGGGCACCGCCTATGCCGATAGCTCATTGGACCGGATGTTCCAGAATTATGACCTACCCAGAGCTACCTACTTTGTGGTGGAGGAACAAGGAAGAATTGTGGGGTGTGCAGGGATTGCCCAATTGGAGAATTATGAGGGGAATGTGTGCGAACTACAGAAAATGTACTTTCTAGGAGAGGTCAGGGGTAGGGGGATAGGAGAAAAAATGATTAACAGCTGTTTAAAACGGGCCGTTGAATTTGGATATGAACACTGTTATCTGGAAACCTTACCTTATATGAAGGCAGCCCAAAAGCTGTACCTAAAAACGGGATTTGATTATTTGGAAGGTCCCATGGGCGATACCGGTCATTATTCCTGTAATGTTTGGATGTTAAAATCTTTATAGATTTTCAACCTTAGCTTTGTAGGTGCTTTACTATCATCTTATTATTGGCAATTAACGGATAAAAATGCAACTGAAAGAGATTAAAAATATATTCCATAAAGAACTGGATACACTTTTTCCCAACGAAGAGGTGGATAGTTTTTTTTATTTGGCCATAGAACATTATCTGGGCCTAAAGCGATTTGTATTGGCATTGGAGCCCAATCTAACTATTTCTAAGGAAGAGGAGGCGCAGTTGTTTAGGGTTTTGAGTGAAGTAAAACTGCAGCGGCCAATACAGTATGTGTTGGGGAATACACAATTCTGTGATCTGGATTTTATGGTGAATGAAAATGTGTTGATACCACGTCCAGAAACAGAGGAATTGGTCTATTGGATCCTGGACCAGCTCCCCCACAAGGGAAAAGAAATTTCCATATTAGATATAGGGACCGGGAGTGGCTGCATTGCGATATCGCTGTCCAAGAACCTCCCAAATGCCGAAGTAAAAGGGTTAGATATTTCAAAAAAGGCCATTCAGGTTGCGAGAAGCAATGCCGAAAAGAATAATGTAAAGGTGGAGTTTGTAGAATTTGATGCCCTCTCCTTAGAAGATTATGAAGGGCAATATGATATTATCGTTTCCAATCCGCCATATGTTAGGGAATTGGAAAAGAGCGCCATGAACAAAAACGTATTAGATTACGAGCCAAGTTCGGCACTCTTTGTTCCCGATGAGGATCCATTACTGTTTTATAAAAGTATTGTTAGGTTTGCCAGTGGCCATCTAAACAAAGGTGGGATGCTGTTTCTTGAGATCAATCAGTATTTGGGCGGAGAGACCAAAAAACTTATGGAAGATATGAGTTTTTCGGAAATTGAACTAAAGGAAGATATCTACGGGAACCATAGAATGTTAAAAGGGGTATGGAACCAATACATTTAAAAACTTCAAATTAAGCCGCGATGAGCAACTTACAATCAATTATAAGCAGTCTTAGTATCGCACTTTGATTTAAATTAAAAATATGAAATGAGCATGACCGAAATCTGGTCGCAAAAACGAATGAAGATATGCGAATCGCATATGACCGATAAAAATCAATAAATATCTACATATGAAAAGCATTGTAGTGTTTTGTGGTAGTAACGAGGGCAATGACCCACTAATAATACAAATGGCCTCCCAATTGGGCGAAGCATTTGCCAAAGACAATATTAGACTCATCTACGGTGGGGCCAAAATTGGAATTATGGGGAAGTTAGCTGCTGGTGTATTGGACAATAAAGGTGAGGTGATTGGAGTGATTCCCGATTTTCTAAAACTTAAAGAGGTCTTTCATACCCAACTTACCCAGCTCATAATCACTAAGAACATGCATGAGCGTAAATTGAAAATGCACGACCTATCCGATGCCATTATAGCACTTCCAGGAGGCTTTGGTACCTTGGAGGAATTATTTGAAATGGTTACTTGGGCGCAGTTGGGACTGCATCAAAAACCAATAGGCTTATTGAATATCAACGGTTTTTACGACGAACTGTTGGCATTCATGTGCACCATGGTGAATAAGGGATTTTTAAAACAGGAAAATTACGATATGTTACTGGTAGATGAATCTATTGAAGGACTTTTGACCAAAATGAGAAACTATCAGCCACAGCCATTGCCAAAATGGATAAAAAAGGAACAACTATAGATGGAGATTAAACAGCAAATAGAAAAACTGCGAAGAGAATTACATCAGCATAATTATAATTATTATGTGTTGGACAATGCTACCATAACCGACTATGATTTTGATATGAAATTGAAGGAGTTGCAGGCGTTGGAGGATAGGCACCCCGAATATAACGACTCCAATTCCCCAACCTTAAGGGTAGGAGGCGCCATTACTAAGAATTTTGAAACGTTGGCACACGAACGTCGAATGTATTCTTTGGACAATTCCTATTCCAAGGAAGATTTGGAAGACTGGGAAAAAAGGATCCAAAAAATATTGGGTGATGTAACGGTGGAATTCACCTGTGAACTTAAATACGATGGTGCCTCCATCAGTCTTACCTATGAAAATGGAAATTTGGTTAGGGGCCTAACAAGGGGAGATGGATTTCAGGGGGATGATGTTACCAACAATGTTAAGACCATCAGATCAATACCATTACAGTTGCAGGGGGATTATCCACTGAAATTCGACATTCGGGGAGAAATAGTGTTACCCTTTGAAGGCTTTGCCCAAATGAATAGAGAGCGGATCGAAAACGGAGAGGAGCCCTATATGAATCCGAGAAATACCGCTGCGGGGAGTTTAAAATTGCAGGATAGCGCATTGGTAGCAGAACGACCTTTGGATTGCCTTTTATACAGTATTGTGGGGACTGACCTAGGATTGGAATCACAATTCCAAATGTTAGAAAAAGCAAGGAACTGGGGATTTAAAGTCCCAACAGTAGCCAAGCTTTGTAAAAACACCGATGAAGTACTTCAATTCGTGGAGTATTGGGATGTGCACAGGCACCAACTCCCTTATGAAACAGATGGAGTTGTGGTTAAGGTAAACAGTATTCAATACCAAGAAGAACTGGGCTATACTTCCAAATCACCAAGATGGGCAATGGCCTATAAATTTAAGGCAGAACAGGTTTCAACTGTTTTGAATGAGATTTCCTATCAGGTTGGTCGTACAGGAGCCATTACACCAGTAGCTAATCTTGAGCCCGTTTTATTAGCAGGTACTACAGTAAAACGCGCCTCATTGCACAATGCAGACCAAATTGAAAAGCTAGATATCAGAGTAGGAGATACCGTTTTTGTAGAAAAGGGAGGAGAAATCATCCCAAAAATAATAGGGGTCGATTTTACTCAAAGACCTATAACGTCCCAACCTACAATTTATATTGACCGATGCCCGGAATGTGGAACACAATTGGAACGCAACGAAGGGGATGCCAAGCATTATTGTCCCAACGAATATGGGTGTCCACCCCAGATTACAGGTCGTATACAGCATTTTATTTCCCGTAAGGCCATGGATATTGAAGGGTTGGGTGGTGAAACAGTGGAGTTGCTTTTTAGGGAGGGTCTGATCCGGAATTATGCCGATCTGTATGGCTTAACTAAGGAACAGTTGTTACCCTTAGAGCGAATGGCAGAAAAATCGGCAGAGAATTTAATAAAGGGAGTCGCAGATTCTGTCAATATTCCATTTGAACGGGTGTTGTTTGCTCTGGGGATCAGGTTTGTTGGGGAAACCGTCGCTAAAAAATTAGCAAAAGCCTATAAGAGTATAGAAGCACTGCAGCACACCACGGTAGAGGAATTGATGCAAGTGGACGAAATTGGACAACGTATTGCAGAGAGTGTAGTTAATTTTTTTCAAAACGAAATCAATTTGGAGATTATTTCGAGACTAAAGGTGGAGGGAGTACAACTTGAGGTCTCAGCAGACAAACTTCTCAACCAGACAGACCTCTTTAATGGGAAGACTTTTGTAGTCTCTGGAGTTTTTGAAAATGTAAGTAGGGATGAGCTTAAGAAATTAATTGAGGATAACGGAGGCAAGGTAGGTTCCAGTATTTCTTCAAAAACTTCTTATCTTGTTGCGGGAGACAATATGGGACCCAGTAAACGAACCAAGGCCGAAAGTTTGGGAGTACCCATTATTTCGGAGACCGATTTCATAGGCATGCTATAATTTTGCCATCCGTTTAGAATGTAGATATTCAATTTTTGTCACAGAAAGTTTAGGGAGGTTATGAAGTTTAAAAAAAAATACTCGAAATAATATTTATGTATACCATCCTACTACTGTTAATCTGTATTGTTTTCATTATTGTAGCCTCTACCCGATTTAAGCTGCATCCATTTTTAGCATTATTGGCTGCCAGTTTGATATTTGGAATTTTTTCCGGACTTCCTTTGGAGGAGCTTATTAAAACAATTAATGAGGGGTTTGGTGCTACCATAGGAAGTATTGGTATTATAATTATTGCCGGATTAATCATTGGGACTTTCCTAGAAAAATCGGGTGGAGCCTATGCTTTGGCCAATCTTGTTCTACGGATTATTGGTCCCAAACGTGTTCATATGGCAATGGGTTTTATTGGTTATTTTATATCCATACCTGTCTTTGCAGACAGCGGTTTTATTATAGTCTCCCCATTAAATAGAGCACTTGCCAAAAAAGCCAAACTTTCCTTAGCGGGAACCACTGTGGCCTTATCCTTGGGATTATTGGCCTCGCACACCATGGTACCCCCAACTCCAGGACCTATTGCTGCAGCGGGAATTATAGGTGCCGATCTCGGTCAGGTAATTCTCTTTGGGTTAATGACCAGTATCCCAGCTTTATTGGTTTGTATTTTCTTTGCGAAAAAAATAGGTTCTAAGATATTTATTGATCCCGCACCTAAGATAACCGAGGAGCAGGTAAATGCCCAATTGAAAAATGCGCCATCGGTCCTTAAATCCTTTATTCCCATTGTTGTTCCTATTGTTCTAATTGTATTGAGATCCTTTGCCGAGTACCCGACCCTTCCTTTCGGGGAGGGAACTTTTAAGTTGGTAATTGGTTTTATAGGGAATCCTGTGGTAGCCTTATTGATCGGAATGGTCCTGTCCTTTACATTACCCGAAAAATGGGATAAGGAAATGTTGAGTACTACAGGTTGGATCGGGGAGGCACTTACTTCGGCAGCCATTATTATTTTAATTACCGGGGCAGGCGGAGCTTTTGGAAAAGTTTTGCAGACCTCGGACATAAGTTCATTGTTGGAATCCAACGTTACTAATGGAAATCTAGGGATCTGGCTTCCTTTCCTTATAGCGGCCGGTATTAAAACTGCCCAGGGTTCTTCTACGGTAGCCATAATTACAACTGCGTCTATTGTTGCTCCTTTAATGCCTGCAATGGGTTTTGATACCGAGGTTTCAAAAGCATTGGCAGTAATTGCCATTGGTGCGGGAGCTTCGGTGGTGTCCCATGCCAATGATAGTTTTTTTTGGGTGGTAACCCAATTAAGTGATATGAAGGTAAATCAGGGTTATAGGACCCATAGTTTGGGATCTGTCATTTTGGGGGGTTCTTCAATGATAGTTTTAACCATAATTAGTTTATTAATATAAAGGAGATGAAAATTTTTAAAACCAACCAAGGGGTTATTATTGAAAATGACTCTAAATTTTACCTTACCGATAAGGAATGGGATTCGTTTATTATGGACGATGACATTTATAACAATAGCCTTAGCTTAATTTACGACCTACATCCTATTGAAGATAGTGCTTCATTGATAGATGGTAACTTGATGCCACCTGTAGGGCGCCAAGAAATTTGGGCCTCTGGGGTTACTTATTACAGTAGTAGGGAGGCCCGAATAGAAGAGTCTAAGGATGCCGGTGGCGGCGATTTCTATGACCGTGTTTACCATTCAGAAAGACCGGAACTATTTTTTAAAAGTGCTCCTTATCGTGCGGTAGGCCATGGGGAACAGGTGCGGATAAGAAAAGATTCCAAATGGAATGTCCCTGAACCTGAACTAACCCTAGTAATCACCCCTAATGCAAAAATAATAGGCTATACCATTGGTAATGACATGAGTTCTAGAGATATTGAAGGAGAGAATCCCTTATATCTCCCACAAGCCAAGAGTTACGATGGAGCAGCGGCAGTAGGACCTTGTGTTTGGTTGACCAAGGAAGCTATATCAATGGATACAAAGATCAAAATTAAAATTGTTCGTAAGGGGAATACTGTTTTCGAGGGTGAGACAGAAGTGGGGCAAATGAAAAGGAAACCTAGTGATCTTGTTCACTATCTTTATCGTGAAATGTCTTTTCCGTACGGTAGTCTTCTAATGACGGGGACCGGTGTAGTACCACCAGATACTTTTACCCTAGATCACGGCGATGTTATTAACATTACGGTAGATTCTATTGGAACCCTATCCAATACGGTAGCATAGGTTATCTCATTTAAAACAATAACAATGTCCATTCCAAAAAGTTATAAGGAATTTGAAGAAACCCTTTTACAACAATTGCCACCGCCACCTTGGCCCGGAGCTTTGAAGGCCATGTGGTTCGATGTTAAGGGAGATTGGGAGTCGTCCCATAATATTGCGCAAGACATGCATAATAACAATGGGAGCTGGATCCATGCGTATTTACATAGAAAAGAAGGAGATAAATTTAATGCGGGTTATTGGTACAGAATGGCAGGAAAAAAATTTCCTGACATAAGCGTGGAGGACGAGCAACGGCAATTGGTGGAATATTTTTTGGAGTAATAGTGGTAGTAATGGTTGTTTCGGATAAAAGGGGTAGTCGATATTAAGTGAAAGAAGTAGGCCGTGAAACTTAATCACGGCCTATTTTATATAAAAATCATATTATCCCCGATATGATTTTTTATCCTTTATTTCCAGGGTATGGAAACACAGCGGAGTTATAATCAATAATCTGAATATTCCGTTGGGTAGAAAAAACGGGTAACGTTTTTAGAAACGTTGTTTTGGTAGATTGGGTCCACCTTTAATTTGTTCCATACTGGGGAATCAGAAAATGATTTCCAATGTGCATCCCTACTGGCCTGATTTTCAAAGGTAGTCATGTACATAAGATTGGGCATATTGGCCCCGGACAATACCTCACCATAGAAAACGGCATTAAAGCCTAAGTCATCAAAGAGTGTTACCTCCCCACCTTTGTTGAACATGGCTACTTTGTTGATGTATTTGGCTTCGGTTGCAGATTCATAGCTTCTCAGTTCGTAAATACGGTCTTTACGTGGTCCCGTTAAGGGAGGAGATTTCATTTTGGGCATGTCTACAAAAGCTTTCAAAAGAATCGATTCCACCCTACTATAGGGAGGATTTTTATAGTGTGCATCCAAGAAATCCTTAGCAGATGCCATATAGACGTTATCTTTTTGCAGTTTGGATTCCAAAGTCTCTAACTGTTGTATGTTTCTCATAGGAATCAAGACATTAATGCTCCTAGGGTTTAAAGAGTCGATGGTCCTAGGTTTAAAAACGCCCACGTTTTTAATATTCAGTTTCTTGAGGGCGGGTAAAAGTGCCTCGCTAAGGTATTTATCTGTTCTGTTTTCCTGCTCTTCGGTATCTAAAAGGTAGGTTTTAAGTTGGTAATATTCCCGCTGTTGGGCTTGGCCCCATGTGCTGATTGAGAATAAGAGTAAAAGAATAGGTAGGTATAAGACTTTGTGCATTAAGTTTAGATTAGAATTAATTATTAATTTTATTTTTAATGATGGATAAGTTAGGGATTTTGAAAACAATGTCTTTACTTTTTTTATAAAAGAAGAACTGCTTTCCTCCACAGATGCTCATATTTACATTGCCACTTAAATCATCGTTGCAATTTATTTTCTATAGATTTATGTGCTTTGAGTTCTATAACCACCGATTTAGAGGTAGGGGTGTTGCTATGATCCGCAGTACTACCTAAAGGCACCAATACATTGGCTTCTGGAAAATAAGTGGCACAACATTTTTCGGGAATATTGTATGCCAGTACAATGAATTTCTTGGCTACCCTCTCCGTTCCATTATGATAGTTGTACAGATCAACCAATTGCTTGTTTTTTAAGTTTCGTTTTTCAATATCTTTTGCGTTCATCAAGAGTACCCTTCTCTCATTGTAGATTCCACGATAACGATCGTTCAACCCGTATATGGTAGTATTAAACTGATCATGGCTTCGTATGGTCATCATTAGGAGTTCCTTTTCATTTAAGGGAATGTACTCGCTGTGGGAAATACTAAAATTAGCCTTCCCCGTAGGAGTATCATAGGTATTGTCTCTAGCGCAATTCGGTAAATAAAATCCCGACGGTTGCCTCAGCTGTTGGTTGTAATTATCGAAACCAGGAATACAGGCCTCAATGCTATTGCGGATATGGTCATAATGCAGTAGGTATTTGTCCCAATCTACCTTAGAATTGGTAAGTGTAGCCTTTGCCAAACCACAAACAATTGCCGGCTCACTCAATAGTTGGGTAGATACAGGAGTTAGACTTCCTTTGGAACTATGGACAATTCCCATGGAATTTTCCACGCTTACAAATTGTAATTCACCATTTTGGATATCCTTATCCGTTCTTCCCAAACAGGGCAAAATAATAGCTTCTTTTCCATGGATGAGGTGGCTTCGGTTCAGCTTTGTAGATACTTGTACTGTAAGATCACAATTTTGAAGGGCTTTTGCCGTATACAGCGTATCTGGGGTGGCGGATAAAAAATTACCGCCCATGGCAAAAAATACCTTTGCCTTCCCCTGATGCATGGCCTTTATACTTTCTACGGTATCATATCCGTTTTTTCGAGGCGGACTAAAATGAAATTCCTTTTCCAGATTGTCTAACAGGTATTTAGGGGGTTTTTCATATATTCCCATGGTCCTATCTCCCTGTACATTGCTATGTCCCCGAACTGGGCAGGTACCGGCCCCAGGTTTACCAATACTGCCTTTTAAAAGAAGAAGATTGACAATTTCCTTTATGGTATTTACGGAATTTTTATGTTGTGTAAGGCCCATTGCCCAACAAACTATCATTTTCCGCTTAGTGGCTATTATTTCTGCCGCTTTTTCCAATTCATCTATCGAAATTCCGCATTGCAGAATTAAATTCTCCATCTCCAAGGACCTTATATGGGTCAGGTAATTTTCAATTCCCTCCGTTTTTTCTTGAATAAATTTATGGTCTAACACGGAACCTGGGCCCTTATCTTCTTTGTCTAATAGTAATTTGGCCAATGCTTGCAGTAAGGCCATATCACCATTAATTTTGACCTGTAAGTATAGATCGGTCAAAGAAGTACTGATGCCCAAAGCACCTTTTAATTGTTGGGGATTGCTGAAATTCAATAACCCTGTTTCCAAGAGGGGATTTACCGAAATGATAGATGCCCCATTCTTTTTTGCTTTCTGTAGTGCGCTCAACATCCTAGGGTGATTGGTGCCAGGGTTCTGTCCTAAAATCAGTACAAGGTCGGTTTCATAAAAGTCTTCCAGCTTTACAGAGCCTTTACCAATTCCTAAGGTATCCGTAAGGGCCACCCCACTGCTTTCATGGCACATATTACTGCAGTCGGGCATATTATTGGTGCCGTACTCCCGAACAAAAAGTTGATATAGGAAAGCCGCTTCGTTGCTGGTTCTTCCAGAGGTATAAAAAATAGCATCGTTTGGGTGTTCTAAAGTATTTAGATGATCAGCTATCTTTCCAAACGCTTCTTCCCAACTAATCTCTTCATAATAATCTGCCCCTTCGGGTAAGAACATGGGCTGTGCCAGTCGCCCTTTTTTACCAATCTCATAGTCAGAAAGGGAGGCTAGGTAGGAGACACTATTATTCTTGAAAAAAGTGGCATCTAATTTTTTAGTGGTAGCTTCTTCGGCAATGGCCTTGGCACCATTCTCACAATATTCTGCCAAGGTACTTCTATCATCATCCGGATCTGGCCATGCACAACCTGGACAATCGAATCCTGTTTTCTGGTTGAGGTTGGCCAAGGCTTTTAATCCCCTACCTATTCCCATTTCCCCAAAAACGTGTTTGGCCGATGAAATAACCGCTGGAATTCCTGCAGCTACTTTTTTGGGAGTCCCAGTCCTTAGGCCCGTTAATTTTTCGGGCGGTTCCGGATTAGGTGATATGTCTTTTGTTTTTTTTGTCATCTCCCTTAATTAATAGCAGCTGGGTTAGGGTAATTGTCAGCTTGGTCTTCCGTGCGTTCATCCAAACAGACAAAATCTTTTTCAAGCAGTAGTCGCAACGTTTGGCCATCCTCTAAACCCATATTGTTTTCATAACCTACCCGTTCCACATCTGCCCATTTTTTATTTTGCGACATTGGAAAAAGCAGGGTTATGGTATTTTCTTGGAATGTTGCTTCCAGGGAGGTAATGTTGTCCAAGGCTTTTATGGCATATATAAAATGTGCACCATTAAATGCGGTACGCTCTTCAATAAATCCCGATTTCTGAAGGGAACTAACCTCTGATCTGGTCAGCCTGTATCGAATGGAATTCCCTTGTATCCTTATCTTCATTTGTATTCTGTTTTTTTACCTAACTTATAAAGTTAAGTTTTAGATAATTGGCCACAAAGTTTAAGATGTTATATTTTAATGCGGTTGGCGCCATTATAAATATTATAGCGGGTTTTGCTTAGGAAACCAACTAGAGTAACATCGTGCTCAATAGCCATTTCCACAGCCAGACTAGAGGGCGCTCCTACTGCCGCAATAAAATGGATGCCGGCCATTACCGCCTTCTGGATCAATTCAAAGCTGACGCGTCCACTAAGGAATAAAATGTGGTTGTCTAAGGGAAAGTGGTTATGTTGAAAGCAGTTTCCGATAAGTTTATCCAAGGCGTTATGTCTACCCACATCTTCCCTTAGGTTAAGTATATTTCCCGATAGCTCAAAAAGTGCTGCAGCATGGATGCCCCCGGTACGGTTGAAAATTGTTTGTTGTTGATTTAAAATTTCAGGGAAAGAGTTAAGGAGGTTCTTTTCTACTTGAAAATTAGCGGAAGAAGGAGGTAAAAGAGAAACTGTTTTTATAGCCTCCAAACTGGCCTTCCCGCAAACCCCACAACTACTGCTGGTATAAAAGTGTCGCTCTAATTTGCTGAGGTCAATATTTTCAGAATTGTTGAGGTAAATGTGTACCGTGTTATCTGCAAGAGATATTTTGTCTATTTGATCTGCGGTTGCTAAAATACCTTCCGTAAATAAAAACCCGACAGCAAGATCGGTATCATTACCCGGGGTGCGCATAGTAATGGAAATGTTTTTATTGCTGATAGGAGGGGAGGCTTGTAGCACACTGATACTAATTTCTAAGGGCTCTTCCACGGCCAGAGTGTCCGTTATTTCTTCCGTTTCATCAAATTTCACTTTGATGATTTTTTTGGTTATGGTCGATTTTTCGGTGTCTTCTTTCATGTTGATGTTTTTTGATGCAGGACAGTTTTACGCAATCAGAGTCACACTTTTTCATATCTATTTAACACTGATTTTAGGTGTGCTGCCCTTGGTTCTTTATTTGCCTCCAAAGGTTGAGAAGGGAATGGACCATTAAATGCCCTCTATGACCAATAGCAATATAGCTTTATCTGGCAAATTAATGCTGCAGGGCTTAATTAGTGGCATTATTTCGCCTAAATGGCAATGGAAATACCTTCGGATTTTGTTGCCCTTCCCTTTTCAAAGTAGAAATCCAATCGTCCTAAATTTATACCAAAACACCCTACTTGGTTCACTAAAACGGGAAGGTTTTTCCTGTTCTTGGCAATTGTAGGCTTCTCTAAAAAGGTGTGGGTATGCCCTCCAATGATCAAATCTATATTTTCAGTGGCTGCAGCTAATTTTAGGTCGTCCACTCTTTGGGGATTAGTATATTGGTAACCTATATGGGAAAGGCAGATGATGAGGTCGCAATTTTCCTGTTCCTTTAAAATGCGACTCATTTCTTGAGCCATTTCTATAGGGTCCAAATAAACCGTTTCTTTATAGAGTTTTTCGGATACCAAGCCAGCTAATGCTATTCCTAGTCCAAAAACGCCAATCTTTATACCATCACGCATAAAGGTTTTGTAGGGTTTCACATACCCGTGTAATATAGTTTTGGAGAAATCGTAATTAGCGGATAAAAAATCGAATTTTGCATATGGTAACTGTGCTGCCAATCCATCTAAGCCATTGTCAAAATCGTGATTTCCAATGGTAGCGGCATCATATTTTAGCATGCTCATTAATTTAAATTCCAATTCTCCCCCGTAAAAATTGAAGTAGGGGGTGCCTTGAAAAATATCCCCTGCATCAAACAATAGCGTATTCGGATTCTCCTTTCGTATTTCTCCTACCAAAGTAGCCCTTCTAGCAACACCACCTAAATTAGGATAGCTAGAGTGATTGTTGGGAAATGGATCTATATGACTATGAACGTCGTTGGTGTGCAGTACAGTAATATGTTTTTTTCCATCTTGTTGGCAAGAATTCATCGACAATCCACCTATACCAACAAATGCAGAAGAGGCTGCTGTTCGGCATAAAAATTTTCTACGTTCCATTCTTAATTTTTTTGTATAAATCGGTTATCTATTGCGGCATGCACGGTATCCACCCTTTTAAAGTAATCGATCATGGTATTTCTGATCAGATAATCGGTATTGGTAAGGGAGATATGGTTTTTAAAGAAATTCATCCTATCGCCTCCGGTCACCAAATAATCCGAAGTAGCCACAAAATAAGTTTTGTTTTCATCAAAGGGTTTCCCTTGAATATTTACCTCCTCCAAGGCTTTGTTTTTGTCTACAACAATTTGGATTCCTGCTATAGGGTGGGGTACACTAGCTGTTATAAGAAAGGCAACCAATTCCCGAACGGCTTTGCCATCCAATTCCGCAACAAAAACAGAATTTTCGAAGGGCATTACCTCAAATGCGCTCCGGGCTGTAATATTGCCTTTGGAAATAATAGATCGTATCCCGCCGAAATTTAGCAGCACAAAATCGATGTTGTTCCCTGTCCTCGACATAAATATGGGGTTTACTTCCTCAAGTACAATATCGGCCATTAAATTTCCTGCGGAGGTGTTGTACTGGCCCTCTGTTTTTGTAATAGTCACTGGGGTATAGGCAAGTACGCTGTCCAATATTTGATTTATTCTATGGTGGTATGGAGCTATAAATTTTTCTATGCTATCTGATGCCGATATGCTTTGATTGATCTCTATTTGCTTTCCACTAATATTTTTTAGCTCGGGCTTGGGCTGCCTACACGCGTGAAGGACACAGATTGTTATAAATGTAACAAAATGTTTGTTTTTCAAAATCATATAGTTCTTACCTTCGTATTAAGTTTGCAATGATATTATTTACATTTACAGTATTGATAATGTAAAAATACATGTTTTTAAAAAAGTTAATAGATAATTTAAAAATTAGGGCCAGTCGCAAGTATTTGCAGCAGGAATTAAAGTCGCCAACAAAGACACTTGTAGGTGG
Source organism: Arenibacter antarcticus (assembly GCF_041320605.1). Lineage (NCBI taxonomy): Bacteria > Pseudomonadati > Bacteroidota > Flavobacteriia > Flavobacteriales > Flavobacteriaceae > Arenibacter > Arenibacter antarcticus. The sequence continues at coordinate 4,676,941 of NZ_CP166679.1, read as the reverse complement.
AGAAGGTATAAGTTCTATAGGGTGTATTGTAGATTTGGACCGATTTGATAGTACGGATTCCTTTTATGAATTTATAGAGGAGTTTTCATTGCGGCCCAATTCGGTGAAGATAATTGGGTACAAAAGGTATTATGACAAAAACTCGCCCTATTCCACACCAGTGTTTTCCGATAAGGATCTTGGTTGGAACGCAAAAATTGAAAATAGCTATGCGTTAGAATTCTTGGGCCGGGAATATGATTTATTGGTAAATTATTATACCGAGGATAAATTATTGTTACAATTAATGACCTTAAAGACAAGAGCGAGATTAAAGGTGGGTTTTGGGGAAGTGGATAAAAGTTTAAATGATTTGATATTGAATGCACCCATATCGGATTTTCAAACCTTCAAGAAGGAATTGAAAAAATATTTACGGGTACTAAACGAGATATAATAATGGAACAATTAGTAGGTACGGGTGTTGCTTTGATCACGCCGTTTAATGAAGATTTCACAATAGATACCGGAGCTCTAACAAGGGTTGTAGAGTATTGTATAGCTGGTGGTGTAGACTATTTAGTGGTTTTGGGAACCACTGGGGAATCTGTTGTACTTTCCAAAAAGGAAAAGCAATTGGTTATAGATACCGTACTAAAAGCCAATGATGGGAGGCTTCCTTTGGTATTAGGTGTTGGTGGCAACAATACCGCTGAAGTGGTAGAGGAGCTAAAAAGGGCGGATCTTAAGGATTTTGTAGCAATATTGTCCGTATCCCCTTATTATAACAGACCTACCCAAGAGGGTATCTATCAACATTTCAAGGCTATTTCCTTGGTTTCACCGATACCGATCATCCTCTATAACGTACCGGGAAGAACAGGGAGCAATATGTTGCCAGATACCGTGCTGAGATTGGCAAATGATTTTAATAATATAGTGGCCATTAAGGAAGCTAGTGGTGATATGCTGCAAATAATGCGCCTCATAAAGGATAAGCCATCTGGATTTATGGTCATTTCTGGTGATGATTTCACTGCACTCCCAACGGTACTTGCTGGTGGTTCGGGAGTGATATCCGTATTGGGACAGGGACTTCCTTCAGAATTTACACAGATGATCCGCTTTGGCCTTGAAAATAAGGTTAAAGAGGCTTTTAATTTACAATATTCCTTATTGGATGGAATGGATTTGATTTTTAAGGAAGGAAATCCTGCTGGTATCAAGGCAGTACTTGAGCAAATAGGAATTGGTACGGCTGTAGTTAGACTTCCATTAGTGGAGGCAACCGCAAGCCTTAAAAAAAGCATCAAGAGTTTTGTGAGTTCCGTACTTAAGTCAGTAGTGTAAAATTTAATTAATTATTATTTCGCCGGTGTTTGTAAGTGATTTAATGATCTATTTACAGCAGCGGTTTTTTTTGTAATACTTAGTGGGTTAGATATCATTCCTCCAGGAATAAGCTGGAGAATAGGTAGAAGGGCGTATCAACCTTTCCATTAGAATTACAAGTTACTAGGTTGACCTTTAGCACTATTGAAACCCTAAATAAAACGTCCATTACGGGGCGATTTCTATGGATCATAAATAGGAATATTTCCCAACAAAGTTAAAACTTGTACAAAAAAGTTGCGACAAGAAGGGGAGGGAGCTATTTTAGCTTGATAAAAATGTTTTTTATATCCGTTGAGAATCCTTAATTTTGCAGAATGTTTTTAAAAATGAAGCGAATATTACCCTTTTTATTATTGGCAGTTATCCTAAGCTCTTGTAGTGAGTATCAGAAAGTACTTAAAAACGAGGATGTTAAAGCAAAGTATGATTTGGCTGAAAAATTTTATGACGAAGGCGATTTTAAGAGGGCAAACCGTTTATTGGAGCAGATTGCCCCTAAATATATTGGTAAGCCTCAGGGAGAAAGGGTTATGTTTTTCTTCGCAGACTCTTATTTCCAGACCAAGGACTACAATATGGCTGGATACCAATTTGAAAGATTCCTAAAATCGTACCCTAAAAGTGATAAAGCTGCTGAGGCAGGATTTTTAGGTGCAAAAAGTTATTACAAATTATCGCCGAAATATTCTTTGGATCAAACCGATACCGATAAGGCATTGATTAAATTACAGAATTTTATAAATACCTATTCCGATTCCGAGTATTTGGTGGAAGCCAACATTATGGCGAAGGAACTTACGACCAAAATAGAGCGCAAGGAATACGAAATTGCCAAACAGTTCCATAAGATTGGCGAATTCGACTTTACTTTTTTAACTCCGGCAGTAAAGGCCTTTGATAATTTTGTTTCGGATAATCCTGGTTCCGTATATCATGAGGATGCACTTTATTATAAGTTTGATTCAGCCACCAATTTGGCCTTCAATAGTTTTGATCATCTTAAAAACGAGCGATTAAATAAAGCTAAATCGGCTTATAATGCGTTTAAAAAACAATTTCCAGAGTCGAAGTATCTGAAAGATGCCAACAAGACCTTGGAAAAAATAGAAAAAGAATTACAAAATTATTCCAAATAAAACACCTTCTGTTATGAATATGAACGATTTAAAGAACTCTAAAGCTCCGGTTTCTACGGTAACCATCAATAAGAACGAATTTGATGCTGCAACGGGAAACATTTATGAGGCTATTTCAATTACTGCAAAAAGGGCGGTTCAGATAAATTCTGAGATTAAAAAGGAACTTTTGGAAAAATTGGAAGAGTTTGCTACCTATAGCGATAGCTTGGAAGAGGTTTTTGAAAATAAGGAACAAATAGAGGTTTCTAAATTCTACGAAAAACTTCCTAAACCACATGCTATTGCAGTGAGGGAGTGGTTGGACGATAAAATTTATTATAGGAATACAGAGAAAGACGCATAAAGGATGTTAAGCGGAAAAAATATACTTTTAGGGGTTACTGGAGGTATAGCTGCTTATAAAACCACCTTTTTGGTACGTTTACTTATTAAAGCTGGCGCTAACGTTAAAGTAATTTTAACGCATAGCGCCAGCTCTTTTGTTACGCCCTTAACCTTGGCTACCTTGTCTAAGAATCCAGTACATTCTACTTTTATAAATGAAGAAGATGGTAGCGTCTCTTGGAATAACCATGTGGAGTTAGGACTCTGGGCAGATCTTATGGTCATAGCCCCGGCAACCGCAAATACCATGTCAAAAATGGCCCATGGCAATGTGGATAATTTGTTGATGGCTACTTATCTTTCTGCAAAATGTCCTGTTTATTTTGCCCCGGCAATGGATCTGGATATGTTTATCCATCCTTCTACTGCAGAAACCTTTGAAAAATTGAGTTCCTTTGGGAATATTATGATTCCAGCTACTTCTGGAGAGCTTGCAAGTGGGCTAGTAGGAGAAGGTCGTATGGCGGAGCCAGAAGAGATATTGGATTTTTTAATTCGGGATCTTTCAAAAGGATTACCTTTTAAAGACCGGAAAATATTGATAACAGCTGGTCCTACATACGAAGCTATAGATCCTGTAAGATTTATTGGGAATCATTCTTCAGGCTTAATGGGATACGAATTGGCTCAAAAAGCGGCCAATATGGGGGCGGAAGTATTTTTAGTTTCAGGACCGTCACATTTAACTATTCAGCATACACAAGTAACCCTTATTAAAGTCATCTCAGCCGATGAGATGTACAAGGAGGTGCATAAGCTCTATCGAGATATGGATATTGTAATCTGCGCTGCGGCGGTATCAGATTACAAACCAAAATCGGTTGCAGATCAAAAAATAAAAAAGAGCGACGAGGAGTTCTCTATCTCATTGGTGAAAAATAAGGATATTCTATTTTCCTTGGGTCAAGAGAAAAGGGAACAGTTTTTAGTCGGTTTTGCACTGGAGACCGAAAATGAGAAAGAAAATGCCATAGGGAAATTGAAACGAAAAAATTTAGACGCCATTGTGCTTAATTCCTTAAACGATACTGGGGCAGGCTTTGGTAAGTTGACCAACAAAATTTCCTTTATTGATAAGAATTTGGATTTAAAAACGTTTGAGTTAAAAACCAAGGCAGAGGTTGCTCTGGATATTTTAAACGAAATTATAATCCGTACCCATGCGTAACTTTCTTCTAGCTGCAATTTGTTGTCTTATTTCCATAGGCGTGGGAGCACAGGAATTAAAATGTACTATTACCGTAAATGCGGATCAAGTAGGTCTAACCAATCAGCAAATTTTTAAGACCTTGGAACGTTCCCTGAACGATTTAGTAAACAAAACCAGCTGGTCTAACAGGATTTATAAGGATAACGAAAAGGTAAACGCACAAATGTTCATTACCATTACGGAATACGAATCCAATCGATTTAAAGGAAATATACAAATACAATCTTCCCGACCCGTTTTTAATACTTCATATGAAAGTCCCATTCTTAATTTTAAGGACAACCAATTTAATTTCCAGTATATAGAGTTTCAGCCATTGATCTATAACGAAAATAATATGGATTCAAATTTGGTGGCAGTACTCTCTTATTACGCATATGTTATTTTGGGATTGGATGCGGATACTTTTTCCTTGGAGGGTGGGAATGATTATTTTAGGAAGGCCCAACAAATTGTTGCGCTATCGCAAAGTGGTAGTTTTGCCGGTTGGTCCAAAACCTCCGGTGATCGTAGTCGGTTCGAGTTGGTAGACAACCTAATGTCTAATTCCTATAGGGAGTATAGGGTAGCGATGTACAATTATCATAGAAAAGGTCTGGACATACTTTCGGATAATAATAGTACTGGAAAACAGGTGGTTGCCGGAACAATGCGTTTGTTCGAGACGATGGCTACTAGGCATCCCAATGCTTTTTTGACCCAGACGTTTTTCGATGCCAAAGCTCAGGAAATCCAGAATATATTTTCCGATGGTCCCAAGGTAGATGTAGTTCAATTAAAGGAGACCTTAAATAAAATTGCACCACTTTATTCTTCCACATGGAATGATATAAAATTTTAAGTGGATTATTTACATCCTCCCATTTTTTTCCAATGCAATAAAAATTATCTTTACCTGAACATTAGAAATTGAACCTTGCTGACAAATCTTTCCATAAAAAATTACGCCCTTATAGATCACTTAAACGTTAAGTTCACCAACGGCTTTACGGTAATCACCGGTGAGACCGGTGCCGGTAAATCCATTTTATTAGGGGGATTGGCCTTGGTGTTGGGCAAGAGGGCAGACCTTTCCTCTCTTAGAGAGAAGGAGAATAAATGTATTGTAGAGGCCGAATTTGAAATTTCTAAATACGGATTGGAGTCGTTTTTTTTAGAAAACGATTTAGATTTTGAAAAGAAAACGATCATAAGACGGGAAATTTTGCCTAGCGGAAAATCAAGGGCCTTTATCAATGATTCCCCGGTTAACTTGGATGTGCTCTCCAAATTGGGAGATCAATTGATAGATGTGCATTCCCAGCATCAGACCATGCAATTGGCGGATAATGATTTTCAATTAAAAACTATTGACGCCCTTGCAGATAACGAGAAGTTGTTAAAGGAGTATACCGCCAAATTGATGCAATATCAAGCCGTATCAAAGGAATTGGAGCAACTTTTGGAATTCCAGAGCAATGCAACCAAGGAACATGAATACAATAGTTTTTTGTTGCAAGAATTGAGTGCAGCTCCACTAAAGGAGGGGATAATTGAAACCCTGGAGGAGGATTACGAGCAGTTGAACAATGTGGAGATTATCCTAGAGCAATTGTCCCATGCGCAACAATTGTTGAACGATGAGCAGATTGGGGTGGTAAACCTTCTGACAGAATTAAAGCAAACCTCTAGTAAATTGGGGCATTTTGGACAGCAATATTCGGACGTGGACCAACGAATTAAATCAGTTTTTATAGAATTGGACGATATTTCCAACGAATTTAGTAACCTAAACGATAAGGTAGAGGCCAATCCCGAAATGTTGGAGGAGGTAAATACCAAATTACAGCTCTTGTACAACCTCTTAAAAAAGCACAATGCCCAAGATGTGATGCAGCTAATGGAAATTAGGAGGGAATTGGAGGAAAAAGTAAGGGCAACCGAAAATGTTGAAAGTGATATAAAGGCTAAGAAAAAAGAGGTGTTGGAATTGGATACAGCACTAAATAACACCGCTGTGAAACTGAGCAAGAACAGGAAGGGGATTATTCCCAAACTTAAAAAACAATTAGAAGATACTCTGGTGGAGTTGGGGATGGCAAGTGCTACATTTAAGATAGAGATTCAACCTTCCGCCGAATTTAAACCTTCGGGAAAAGACAATTTAACCTTTCTATTGTCTGCCAATAAGGGCTCCGCATATGGAGAACTCAAAAAGGTGGCATCTGGTGGGGAACTTTCCAGAATTATGTTGACCATTAAGTCTATACTAGCGAAATACGAACAATTGCCTACTATGATGTTCGATGAAATCGACACAGGGGTCTCTGGAGAGATATCCAATAAAATGGGCGATATCATGTGTGAAATGAGTCAAACCATGCAGATATTCTCTATTACACACCTACCTCAGGTTGCAGCTAAGGGCGCTCATCACTTTAAAGTTTATAAAGAAGAAGAGTTGATGGGGACCAATACCAAGATGAAATCATTAACCAAGCAGGAGCGGATTACCGAGCTTGCGGAAATGTTAGGGGGAAAGACCATTTCGGAATCGGCACTGGCCCATGCACGGCAATTACTGAATTAAAACGGCCCTACTATTTCTGTTTTCGTTTATCTACCTATTTTCCATAGCTACTATACGCCATCTAAATTCACGACGGTCATACCATGATGATGGGTTGAATTATCGGACAATTCTAGCGTAAACTATTATTAGGTGCTTCTACCTAATTATTTTATTTGATAAGCTTTCGCTCCTGAAAAAATGCCCCGTTAATTTTTAATATCTTTGTCCATCTTAAAATTCACAAAGAAATAGAAGTATGTCGTTTAATTTATTGAAGGGAAAAAGAGGGATTATATTTGGAGCTTTGGACGAAAATTCTATCGCTTGGAAAACTGCAGAGACCGTTCATGCAGAGGGCGGAACATTTGTACTTACCAATGCGCCAATTGCCATGCGAATGGGACAGATAGATGAACTTGCCAAAAAAACAGGTGCTACTATTGTAGCTGCTGATGCCACAAGTGAAGAGGACCTAGATAATCTAGTAGCAAAATCCATGGAAATATTGGGTGGAAAGATAGATTTTGTACTCCATGCGATCGGTATGTCCGTTAATGTTCGTAAAAGCCGACCCTATACCGATCAAAAGTATGATTTTACTGCTAAGGGTTGGGATGTGTCTGCGCTCTCCTTTCATAAGGTGATGCAAAGTTTGTATAAGGCAGATGCCATGAGCGAATGGGGAAGTATAGTAGCACTTACTTATATGGCGGCACAACGTACCTTCCCCGATTATAACGATATGGCCGATAATAAAGCTTATTTGGAGTCTATTGCTCGTAGTTTCGGATATTTTTTCGGAAAGGAAAAAAGGGTGCGGGTGAATACCATTTCCCAATCCCCAACGCCTACTACTGCAGGACAAGGAGTAAAGGGATTTAACAGCTTTATTAACTATGCTGAGAAAATGTCACCATTAGGTAATGCTTCAGCTCAGGATTGTGCGGAATATACTGTAACCTTATTTTCGGATTACACCAAAAAAGTGACCATGCAAAACTTGTTTCACGATGGTGGATTTTCCTCCACAGGCGTGAGTCAGGAAGTAGTGGACGGTTTCAAGGAATAAATAGCCTACTCCAATACCAAAGTCGCTTTAAATTACAGGTGTAAGGCAGCATTTAACAGGATAGTCAAGCTTGGTTGGGTGATTGTTTGTTTTATACCAAAACCTTGGCAGAATCCTTTTTCTGTCGCATCACTTTTTAATAGTACTATAGAAAATGAACCTATTTTATTCCTTTATTGTTCCCGTTTATAACAGACCCAATGAAATTGATGAGCTCCTGCAAAGCCTTGCTCTCCAGGATTACAGTAAGCCTTTTGAAATTGTAATTATAGAAGACGGGTCTACCGAGAGTTCTCAGGAGGTAGTGGAAACATATGGGGATAAACTTGCCATCACCTATTTAACAAAAGAAAATTCAGGCCCAGGGTCGTCCCGAAATTATGGGATGCAACGCGCCAAAGGAAATTATTTTATTGTTCTTGATTCGGATTGTATACTTCCACCCCAATATTTATCCCTAGTAGATGCGGACCTAGCGGAAAACTATGTAGATTGTTATGGGGGGCCAGATGCGGCTCACCCTTCCTTTAGTCAGGTTCAAAAGGCCATTAATTACACAATGACCTCTGTGTTTACCACCGGGGGGATCAGGGGCAATAAAACGGCTGTTGGTAAATTCCAACCTAGGAGCTTTAATATGGGGTTGTCCAAAGAGGTATTCGAAAAAACTCAGGGCTATGGTACTATCCATCCAGGGGAAGACCCGGATTTAACTTTTAGAATATGGAAGGCCGGTTATGAAACAAAACTTATCCCCGATGCTTATGTTTATCACAAAAGAAGGATAGATTGGAGCAAGTTCTATACCCAGGTAAATAAGTTTGGGATGGTTAGGCCAATATTAAACGAATGGCATCCAGGGACTGCGAAAATCACATATTGGTTCCCTAGTTTGTTCTGTCTGGGATTATTTATCTCATTTGTGTTATTATTTTTTGGGATGATAGCACCAATTGCCATTTATCTCCTGTATTTTGGTTTGCTTTTTGTACATTCCTTTGTAGTGAATAAAAGTTTTATGGTGGCGCTTTTGTCTCTGATAGCAGTGCTAATCCAATTTGTTGGTTATGGAATTGGATTTCTTAAGAATTCCATTCTTTTGGCCGTCAGCAATAAAAAACCCCAGGACTTATTTCCAAATCTATTCTTTAAAACCCTATAGAAATTGATAAAACACATAAAAAACGGACTTCAGAAAAGAAAGGTGAAACTCTTCTTAATGTTTCTTTTAGGGTCTAGTTTGGCATGGTTTATAAGTAATCTAGCGGAACAATATACTAACGATACCACTTTTGATCTTTCTTACACCAGTGCTCCAGATAGCTTATTGTTGAAAAAGGTGTCCAAAAAGAACATAAAGGTCAGGTTAAGGGCTAGTGGCTTTCAATTTTTAGTGTTCGGATTTAAGAATAAGGTGGTTACGGTAGATCTATCTAACTTGGGAAAACGGGGGCGAAAGTATTATATGTCGCCAATGGACTATAGGGGCCAAATAGAGTCCCAACTTCCCAACTTTATCAACATCGTGGATATGGACAGGGATAGCATGTTCTTCAATTTTCAGAAGCTTACCAAAAAGAAACTTGCCGTGGTCTCCAATGTAAATATCGATTTTGAGCAACACTATTTATTGGACAGGGATGTAACATTGATACCCGATTCTATAACGGTAATAGGCCCGGAAAGTGAAGTGTCGGAGTTGAAGAGTATTCCGACAAAAAAACTATCTTTTGCGAACTTGACTGGTAACTTTTCCAAAACGGTAGATTTACAATTACCGACCCACTTAAAGAATACCACCTTTTCTAGTAAGAAAGTGAAAGTGGAGGGGGAGATATTTAAATTTTCAGAGCGCATCCTTACAATACCCATAAACGTGATAAATGTTCCTGAAGGAGTGGTGGTAAGGACATTTCCTGAGACTGCTGAAGTGTTGTGCAGGGATCGGTTGGTTAATTTAAAAAAGTTAAAGTCGACTGACTTTGAGGTTAGCGCGGATTATGCGCAATTTGAAGAAAATGGGGATAATATCCTTGAGCTCGAAATCACTAAGAAAATAGAGTCTTTAAATGTGGTACAGTTAAAGGAAGATAAGGTGGAGTTTATATTGATGAAACAATGAAAATCGTAGGTTTAACAGGGGGAATTGGCAGTGGTAAATCTACTGTAGCAGGAATGTTCCGTGAATTAGGGGTACCCGTTTATAATTCGGACGAAGAGGCAAAGGAGTTAATGGGTAATTCCGATCATATAAAACAGCAGATCGTTACTTTATTAGGAGAGGATAGTTATGATGGACGAGTATTGAACCGGACGTATATATCCCAAAGAGTCTTTAAGGATTCTGAATTACTGAAAGCTCTAAATGATATAGTGCATCCCGCTGTGCGCAACCATTTTAAGGAGTGGGCGCGTAATCAAAATTCGGATTATGTAATTCAAGAGGCGGCAATTATATTTGAAAATGGGACCCATAATCTCTATGATCAAATAATATTGGTAACGGCACCCTTAAATATTAGGATCAATAGGGTAGTGCAACGAGATGGGGTTAGTACCGAGCAGGTTATGGAAAGGGTGAAAAATCAATGGGAAGATAATAGGAAGGTACCCCTCGCGAATTTTGTTATTGAAAATTCTGAAATACAGAAAACGGCTGGCCAAGTAGCGTCTATACATCAAAAACTACTTAAAACCAAGTGTTAAAGTCGAAATTTTAACATATTTGTTAAGGTTAGGTTAAACGTACGATCCACTAAATGTTAAATTTATAATTTTACTGTTAATGAATAAAAGGTTATTTGGTCTGTTGGTTGTCTTAATGAGCCTTTCCCTTATTGGGATTATTTTTGTTCAAAGCTATTGGATTAACAAATCGGTAGAAGACAAAGAGGAGCAGTTTTCCAATACAGTGACCCAAATATTAAATAGGGTCGTAGAAAATATTGAAAAAAGGGAAGTTCAAGATTATCTTAATGAATTTTACAAATTAAAGGATAGTATTGGGAAGCCAAAGGCTACGCATCTTAAGAATTTCTTTTTTTTCGACCGGGATATAAACTCCAACGAAATTCGTTTTTATACCCATGGTATTTTGGAGGAGGATTACAATATGGCATCTAAGTTCTTTGATATAGGGTTGGACACTACCACCTTTAAGAATATTACTAGTACTAGGATGACGGAGATTTATAAGGAGGATTTTGGGTTGGATGGAAGACAATACTCTCTTACTCCGGTACAAAAGTTAGAAAAAATAGGCGGACTTACCTCTGTGGATAAGGCTGCTCTGGACGATGTTTTTAGGGAACAGGCCAAATCTAGGTCTATTCATAAACGCGTATCCAAACAGGAAATTGAATTGTTTTTAAGTCGGGAACTAAAAAATAGGGGAATCGATATTGATTACGAGTACGGAGTGTACAGCAAAGGACTACCCACCAAAGTGCGTTCCAAAAAATTTAAATTCTCTGAAACAACACTATATAAGGCGCCGTTGTTTAAAGACAGTGATGGAAACACCAACTTTTCATTGTTGATTACGTTTCCGAAGAAAAAAAGTTTTCTGATCCAATCTATTCTGGGGATGGCGATTTTATCCTTGGCATTTACTTTGGTCATTGTTGTTGCCTATTCTAGTGCCATTTATCAATTGATACGGCAAAAACAGATTTCAGAAATTAAATCGGATTTTATCAACAATATGACGCATGAGTTTAAAACGCCGATCGCAACAATTAATTTGGCTGTGGAAGCAATAAAAAACCCAAAAATAATTGATGATAAAGAGAAGGTGCTGCGGTACTTGCAAATGATAAAGGACGAAAATAAAAGAATGCACGCTCAGGTAGAAAATGTACTCAGAATATCCAAATTGGAAAAAAATCAGTTGGATATTAATAAGGATAGGGCAGATGTGCACGACATAATTGAAGATGCAATTACACATGTAGAACTGATAGTAGCAGATAGGGGGGGGTATATAAACACCCATTTAGAGGCAAAGCGCTCCGAGGTATTGGCCAATGAAATGCATTTTACCAATGTTATTGTCAATATTTTGGACAATGCTATAAAGTATTCCCATAGTGTTCCTAAAATTGATGTATTTACGGAAGTTGTAGGGAATTATATAATTATTAAAATAAAAGATCAAGGATCAGGAATGGGAAAAGTGGTCCTAAAAAAGGTATTTGAAAAATTTTATAGGGAGCATACCGGAGACATACACAATGTTAAGGGCCATGGTTTAGGTCTGGCTTACGTAAAAAAAATAGTAGATGATCACCAGGGTGAGGTTTATGCCGAAAGTGAAAAAGGTAAAGGAAGCACTTTCTATTTAAAACTACCCTTAATTTAAATTATGATGGAAACAGTAAATAAAAAAATATTGCTAGTGGAGGATGATCCTAATTTTGGAATTGTCCTAAAGGATTACTTGGCCATGAACGATTTTGATGTTACGTTGGCGAAAAATGGAATGGAAGGTTTTGAAAAATTCAAGAAAGACAATTTTGATGTTTGTATTCTTGATGTAATGATGCCTTACAAAGACGGATTCACCTTGGCAAAGGAAATCAGGGAAAAAAACGAAAACGTTCCCATTGTGTTCTTAACTGCCAAAACAATGAAGGAAGATGTGCTTAAAGGATATAAGGCTGGTGCCGATGATTATCTTAATAAGCCCTTCGATTCTGAAGTTTTGTTGATGAAGTTAAAAGCCATTATCCAAAGAAAATCTTCAAACTCCTTGGCAGATAGCAAGCAGTTTGAATTTACGATTGGTGGATTCCAGTTGAACTCTAAACTTAGATTCTTAAAATATAAGGATGAGGAGGCTATAAAGCTTTCCCCAAAGGAGAACGAGCTACTGAGATTGTTGGCCTTACACGAGAACGACCTGATGCCTAGAGAATTGGCATTGACCAAGATTTGGAGAGATGACAATTATTTTACCTCTCGAAGTATGGATGTATATATCGCTAAATTGAGGAAATACTTGAAAAGGGATGATACCGTGGAGATTTTGAACATTCACGGGGAAGGGTTTAGGTTGGTTATAAAAACCGAATAGACCAAATCCAGTGTAAACAAAAAAACACCGGAGTTACCGGTGTTTTTTTGTTTAGGGTAGTTGCTTTAAAATTTCTGCAACGATCTCTTCGGGATCTGGAGCTACAGATACTTTTATGGCATCGGTTGGAGGTTCAAAGGTATCCCATTGGGATTGTAATAAAGTAGCAGGCATAAAATGACCCTTACGTTTATTTAGTCTGGATGAAATAAGCTCAAAACTACCTTCCAAGGAGATCCAAACTACATGGGAACTAATGTTGCGTTGCAGTAGCGTTCTATAAGATTCCTTTAGGGCAGAACAGGCTATAATACATCCATCTGTTCTATGTTCTATGGCCAATTGGTTTAAACGGATCAACCACGCTAATCGATCTTCATCATTTAAAGGATGGCCACTAGCCATTTTTTTAATATTGGCTTCGGAATGGTACTTATCGCCCTCAAAAAAGGGAAATTTCAGCTCTTTGGCTAATAACTCGCCTATGGTTGACTTTCCAGTGCCGGAAATCCCGATCACAAATAGGATATTTCGAGTGGGTTTTGTCATTTCTTTCCAATTTCTTGTTCTACTTTTTGAAGGACTTCTTTTAGGTTGTACTCATGGTCTACCCATAAAATATCCCCTTTCTTTCGCAACCAGGTAAGTTGACGCTTGGCAAACCTTCTCGTATTTTTTTTTATTTCCGCAATGGAGGTATCTAAATCAAAGTCCCCCTCCATAAAACGGAACAATTCCCTGTAACCAACAGTTTGCAGCGCGTTTAATGCACTGTATTCTTTTAGGGAGCTTACCTCCTCTAAAAGGCCTTGCGCCATCATTAAATCTACTCTTCTGTTTATTCTATCGTAGATAATCTTTCTATCTGCTTCTAATCCTATCGTAATGGTTGCAAAGTCCCTAGATTTCTTTTCCCTGTTTAAAAATGAGGAGTAGGGAAGCCCACTTCCAATACAGACCTCCAAAGCCCTTATTAGTCGATGTGGATTGTTCAAATCTACTTTTTCGTAATATTCCCTATCCAAATCTTTTAGTTGCTCTTGTAGTTTGGTGATTCCGTTATCAAGTAATTCTTGGTTTAATCGTGTGCGTATTTCTGCATCAATCTCGGGAAAATGGTCAAGTCCTTTGGTAACGGCATCAATATAAAGCCCACTTCCGCCTACCATTACCACAACTTTATTTTCTTTAAAAATATCATTCAGTTTGTCTAAGGCCTCCCTTTCAAAATCACCCACGGTATATTCTTCATGAATGCTCCTGTGCTGTATAAAATGATGCGGTACTTGGGCGAGTTCCGTCTCTGAAGGAACTGCAGTACCAATAGACATTTCACTGTAAAATTGTCGGGAATCTGCAGAAATAATCTCCGTTTTAAAATATTTGGCAAGTTCAATGCCCAGAGTGGTCTTTCCTATAGCGGTAGGGCCTACCACGGAGATCAGTATTCTTTCCATCCTTAATGGTCATCTAATTTATAACCACATTGCCTACAGTAATGGGCGTCACTTTGTAATACATCTGAACTGCAATTTGGACACGCTCTTCCAGTGTCCAAGGTATCGCCCTTGCTCATTCCTGAGGCATATTCTGCGGACACGATTCCGGTTGGTACGGCAATAATACCATAACCAATGATCATGATCATCGTAGCAATAAATTGTCCCAATGGGGTCTGTGGAGAAATATCCCCATAACCTACCGTAGTTAGTGTAACAACAGTCCAATACACACTGTGGGGTATGCTGGTATAGCCATTTTCAGGTCCCTCTACAATGTACATGACCGTACCCAATATGACGGATATAATAATAACAAAAAAGACGAAAACAAAAATTTTGGTCTTACTGGAGTTAAGGGCCCTGATTAAATTATTGGATTCTCCAACAAAGCGCACCAGTTTTAAAATCCTAAATATCCGTAAAAGTCGCAGTATTCTAAAGGCTGTAATAAACTGGGAGCCTACCAAGAACAGGGAAAGGTATTTAGGAACAGTGGATAGGAAATCTACGACTCCAAAGAAACTGAATATATATTTCTTGGGTCTATTAATTGTAATTACACGCAAAATATATTCTAAGGTAAATAGAATGGTGACCACCCATTCCGAGATATTTAGGAAATTATGGTACTCCTTATCAATATAAGGTACACTCTCCAGCATCACAATAATGACACTGTAGACAATTAGGCCGAGCAATAAGAGGTCAAAAAGTCTTCCCGCTGGGGTATGGGTCCCGTAGATTACTTCATGAATCTTTAATTTCCACTTTTTTAATCTTTCCGCGTTCACGTGTTTAGTTCTAATATTTTAACTCCTTTTTTCTTTCGAAGATAGGAGGTGATAATATGTCTTGTATTCTCATTATTGTCCATTGGGGTAATAATCGACTCCAAGATATGGATGTTATTTATCTGATGGTTTAAATTGAAATATCCCAATCCTTTAAAAATACCATTTTTAATTAGAATACCACATCGTTCCCCAGCTTCTCTTCCCTTGTCTAGAATTAGAATACTATTTGATGGGATGCTGTATTTTTTGATAAGCAGATGTACTCTTTGGTTGTAATTTTCAGCTTGCTCCTTATGGATACATGCACCAAGACATTGATCTTCTGAATAATGGGAACACTCTTTTTTGGCCTGAGAAAGTCCGTTGATCTTATTGCAAAGTTGAAATTCTTCTCTTATGGAGTGAAGGAAATTTTCAGCACCTTGTAGGCTGTTGAAGGTGGCAATAGGTTCCTTTCTAGGGTTTACCTTTTCTGCGGTCAAGAAAATATAACCTTCATCGTTGACCCCTTGATAAACCCCATGAGAAAACAAACGCCGTTTGTAATTCGCGTTGTATTTGGGTTTGTTCCGACTCAATTCCGTATTTTCCTTAAGCAATGCTGCCAATTCGTTACCGGTACTTTCGTAGGTTACCCTTTTAGTTTCTTTCTGAATTTTTCTAGCCTTCTCACCATTATTGGTAAAGTACTGATTGATTCGTTTCTTAATGTTGTTGCTTTTTCCCAACAATATAATTTCCCCATCCTTGTTATGGATATAAAAGACACCAATCTCTGAAGGAAGCGTTTCCACTATATCCAATTGCCTTGGAGAAAGTTCTCCTTGGGTCTCATTTCGCAACACATTTTTAACAATGGATTTATCAAGATCCTTGGACAGCAATAACTTAAAAAGTTGTAAAGTAGCTAGGGCGTCTCCATTGGCGCGGTGGCGATCGCTTACGGGAATTCCTAGAGAGCGCACCAATTTGCCAAGACTATAAGATTCTGCATCGGGCAGCAATTGCTTGGACAATTCCACGGTACACAGGGTCTTTCGCTCAAAATTGTAACCCAATCTCCTAAATTCAGTCCGTAAAATCCGGTAATCAAATTGCGCATTGTGTGCTACTATTACCGCATCCTCGGTAATTTCCACAATCCGTTTTGCCACCTCATGGAATTTTGGAGCCGTTCGCAACATATTATTGTTAATTCCTGTTAACTTGACAACAAAGGGTTGAATTTCCTTTTCGGGATTTATTAGGCTAATGAATTGATCTACCACCTTATGCCCATCATATTTGTGAATAGCAATTTCTGTAATTCCCTCTTCATTGTATTTACCTCCGGTGGTTTCTATATCTAATACTACGTACATGTATTGTTTCTAATTCTCGATAACAAAACAAAGATAGCTATTCTGTTGCCATACAATTAAGATGAGAGGTTAATTTCTAGCTCCAAAAATACTGCTTCCCAGTCGCACCATAGTACTGCCCTCATCAATGGCAATATGGTAATCCCCGCTCATTCCCATAGATAGGTCTTTTATACCGGATAGCTTTGCTTCAACTTTGTCAAATAAACTTTTAAGGGTCCGGAACTCTTTTATTATTTGTTGGGAATCCTCTGTAAAAGTGGCCATGCCCATGAGCCCCGTGATTTTTATATGTTGCAAGGGTTCCAACTCCCCTGAAGAAATTAAATCCATTAATTCCGTTTCATCAAAACCAAATTTAGATTCCTCCTCGGCAATGTGTACTTGTAGTAAACAAGATATGGTTCGGTCGTATTTTTTAGCCTGCTTATTGATTTCTTTTAGGAGTTTTAGGCTATCCACCCCATGTATCAAGGATACAAATTGAGCCATATACTTTACCTTGTTACGTTGAACATGCCCAATCATATGCCAATGAATATCTTTGGGCAAGGTCTCCCATTTCTCGGTCATCTCCTGAATTTTGTTTTCACCAAAAATCCGATGTCCTGCTTCATAGGCTTCCTGTATGCTAGCTATAGGCTTTGTTTTGGATACTGCTACCAAAGTGACATTTGAGGGCAGGGATTCCTTTATTTTGGTGAGATTATCTCTTATAGACATATGAGTTACTTTTAGTACGTTATTTTATTTATAAAACATGATGTTTTAGCGGAATTGTGGGGATACCACTTCGGCCTTTCGAGAGGAGGAATAGTCGTAGAATCCTTGCCCGGATTTTACACCAAGTTTACCTGCCATAACCATATTCACCAAAAGTGGACAGGGTGCGTACTTGGGATTCTTAAAACCATCGTACATTACGTTTAATATGGAGAGACAGACATCCAAACCAATAAAATCGGCCAGTTGTAAGGGCCCCATGGGATGGGCCATTCCTAACTTCATTACCGTGTCTATTTCCTCAACTCCAGCCACCTTGGTGTAAAGTGTCTCAATAGCTTCATTTATCATGGGCATTAATATCCTATTGGCGACAAACCCAGGGTAATCATTGACTTCAGTAGGGGTTTTTCCAAGGTTTTTGGATAGTTCCATTATTGTATTGGTCACCTCATCAGAGGTGCTATAGCCCCTAATAATCTCCACCAACTTCATAATAGGGACCGGGTTCATAAAATGCATCCCTATTACCTTGTCTGCCCTTTTTGTAGCGGCAGCGATCTTGGTAATGGAGATGGAGGAAGTGTTACTGGCTAAAATGGTATTGGGAGGACAGAGGTTGTCTAATTCCCCGAAGATTTTTAATTTTAGATCCGTATTTTCAGTAGCGGCCTCAATTACCAGATTCACCTCCTTGACTCCTTCAGATAGAACAGTAAATGTGCTTATATTCTCTAAGGTCAATTTTTTGGTAATATCGGTGATCAACTCCTTGGCGATCATTCGATCTAAATTTTTGCTGATGGTTGATATCCCTTTTTTCAAAGATTCCCCACTGATATCTATTAGGTTGGTTTTATATCCGTGTTGGGCAAATACGTGTGCAATGCCATTTCCCATGGTACCTGCACCTATGACTGCAATGTTTATCATTGATTTATTTTTTTACAATAGTAGGTTGAGTAACAAAACCTTTGTCAATAATTTATGTAAGCTGTCTAAAACGACTTAATGATCTGTAATGCCACTTTCAGAGCTTTAAAGCCTTGTTCTAGGGTTACTACCGGTGTGGTGTTATTGTTAATGGCATCGGCAAAAGTCTCCAATTCATCCAATATGGCATTATTTATAGGAATGGAGGGGTTTTCAAAATAAATTTGTTTTTTCACTCCTTCGGCATTCTGTAATATCATGTCAAAATCTCCTGGTTCTTCTGGGGCATCCTTCATTTTCACCACTTCAACCTTTTTCTCTAAAAAATCTACAGAGATATAGGCATCACGTTGAAAAAAGCGTGATTTCCTCATATTTTTCAAGGAAATTCTGCTGGCAGTAAGGTTAGCGACACAGCCATTTTCAAATTCTATTCTTGCATTTGCAATATCAGGAGAGTTGCTAATTACCGAAACGCCACTGGCATTGATCTGTTTTACCTCTGAATTTACAACGCTGAGTATGGCATCAATATCGTGTATCATTAAATCCAATACTACCGGAACATCGGTTCCCCGTGGATTAAATTCGGCTAACCTATGGGTTTCAATAAACATAGGGTTGAGGATATTTTCCTTTACCGCCATAAAGGCAGGATTAAATCGCTCTACATGCCCCACCTGTCCCTTTACTCCGTGTTTTTTTTCGAGGGCTAGGAGAGTTTCGGCCTCCTCCAAAGTGTTGGTGATGGGCTTTTCTATAAATACGTGCTTGCCCTTTTCCATGGCCCTTCTGGCACAATCGAAATGGGAAAGGGTAGGGGTAACGATATCTATTACGTCTACAGCATCTATTAATTTATTGATATTATCAAAGAAAGTATACCCAAATTCGGCAGCGACCTTCTTCCCGTTGATTACATCTGGATCGTAAAAACCGACTAAGTTATACTTGGTGGATTCATTGAGTAACCTAAGGTGTATTTTTCCTAAATGTCCTGCTCCTAGGACGCCAACATTAAGCATAGAGTTGTTTTTTGTTCAAAAATAAGGATAGTTTGTAAGTATTGAGCCCTAAAACATAAAATAGGATAGGTCTGCTACGGTTTTGCTGGATTAATCAATTGTAGTATATTTCAGAAAGAAAGGTTGATTATAGGGCTTGCTTAAGGTTATCGCTAATTATACCAGGTGTTTAAATACGGGTCTGAGATTTAGATTTTTTTTATTCTAATTAAGGGCTGCTCAGCACCAATTACTTACATTAAATCCTATTTTACAATAGCACATCACCCCTAACTTATTAAGTTTTCTTTTATAACTTTACAGGCCAAAACCAAATGAATTGAAAGATACCTTAAAACATCGCGGAATGCGCAACAAGCTTGCCGAAGTCTTAATAGATAAGGGGATTGTGGACATTGCGGTGTTAAATGCCATCCGTGCCATTCCCAGACACTTGTTCTTAGATAGTAGTTTTGAAGATCACGCCTATCAGGACAAAGCCTTTCCTATTGGAGCAGATCAAACTATTTCACAACCGTATACCGTAGCTTTTCAATCACAACTGTTACAGGTAGAGCCCAATCACAAAATATTGGAAATAGGTACAGGGAGCGGTTATCAAACGGCTGTTCTTTTAAAGCTAAAAGCAAAGGTATTTACTATTGAACGGCAATTGGAGCTTTTTAAAAAAACCAATCTGTTTTTTAAGAAAATGGGGTATAGGCCCAAAAAAGTAATATTTGGGGATGGCTATAAAGGTTTGCCGGAAGAAGCGCCTTTTGACAGTATTATTGTAACAGCAGGTGCCCCATTTGTGCCCAATCCTTTGTTAGCACAACTAAAAATTGGCGGGAGATTGGTGATTCCTATTGGGGGAGACGAGCAGGTAATGACTTTATTTATCAGAAAATCTGCAAAGGAATTTGAAAAAAAGGAATTGGGTTCCTTCAGGTTTGTACCTTTATTGGAAGATAAAAATTAGCTTATAGTACGGGACCTTGAATTAGATTTTAGTTGTTGAAGCTTTTTTTGACGCGATCCAAGTTTTTCTTGTTATCCCTATCTTTAATGGTCTCTCGCTTGTCAAAAAGTTTTTTACCCTTGGCTAGGGAAATGTTTATCTTGGCCAAGCCACGGTCATTGAGAAATAGATTGAGAGGGATGATGGTAAGTCCACTATTTTTAACCTCTTTTTCCAATTTCTTTAATTCCCCACGCTTAAGCAGTAGTTTACGCTCTGCCTTGGGGGTGTGGTTGTAATGTGAGCCATGGGAGTATTCGTCTACCTGCATATTTACAACAAACAGCTCGCTCCTATCATTAAATTCGCAAAAGCTCTCTGAAATGGAGGCTTTACCTTCCCGGATCGATTTTATTTCGGTACCCGACAATACGATACCTGCAGTATAAGTGTCCAACAATTCATAGTCGAACCGAGCCCTTTTATTCTTAATGTTTATTTTTTTCTGCATATGTTGTACAAAAATAGAAACAATTATCCAATTTATCATCTTGGAAGGCATGGTACTACTTGTAAATTTGGATTTTATTATAGTTTAAATGTAATGTTTTCCCCATTTTTGCGATTAATCTGAAAACATATGATGAGAATAGTATATTTCGCCGTTTTTGCAGTAATGTTGGTATCGTGTAAGGAGCAACCAAAATCTGAGCTTACTGCCCAAGAAATTGTGGATAAGTCTATTGAGGTCAGTGGAGGTGAGAAATATAAAAACAGTACTATTTCCTTTAAATTTAGGGATTTGGAATATCGTTCTACGTGGAAAGATAACAAACGCGAATTAAGTAGAGCCGGAATCATGAATTCCATGCAGGTGGTAGATGTTTTGTACAATAACAAGTTAGAACGAACTGTAAGCGATAGTTTGGTGATATTATCCGATTCCCTTTCCAATGTTTACGCTAACTCCGTCAATTCCGTGCATTATTTTGTGAACCTGCCTTACGGCTTAAATGATTCCGCGGTCAATAAGGAGTTGTTGGGAGAAACCACCGTTAAAGATAAAAGCTATTACAAGGTAAAGGTCACTTTTGATCAAGTTGGTGGGGGAGATGATTTCGATGATGTTTATGTGTACTGGTTTAATAAGGATACTTTTAAACCAGATTATCTGGCGTATAGCTTCCATGTAGATGGTGGGGGTATGCGTTTTAGGGCTGCTTATAATGAGCGCTATATAAACGGAATACGCTTTGTGGATTATGAAAATTATAAAGTTGCCCCCCAAGGGACATCTATATATGAAACGGATAAATTGTATGAAAAGGGAATGTTAGATCAGCTTTCTAAAATTGTGTTGGAAAATGTGCTGATACAACGGGCACACTAATCCATTTTTAAACGAATATCCGATACTTTCCCATTTATAATCCTAACTATGAATAAACTGGAATTGTCATAATCGTCTATAGTTTCATACTTTTTTTCGCCCAACAAACTATTTACAAACTGGGGAATAGTATTGCTATGACCAACAACAAGAACGTTTTTATCTAAATTATTGTTTTTAAATTCTTCGATATCCACCATATTGGGATCATAATATTGAGAGGTAATTTCCTTCTTTATGGAAATGGGGGCGGCAGTCATGGTAGTTCTTTCATAATCGGTAATATAGATGGCATCTAAGGCAACCGGATCTAAGACTTCTGCCCAACGGATAGCCCGACCCAAGCCTTCCTGATTTAATTCGGGATCCGCATTTTCTGGATCGTTACGATCTTTTTCTGCATGCCTTATAAAGTAGAATGTGGAAATGTGATTTTCTGTGTCTTCCACAATTACTTTTGGGTCCTCCTTGCAGCCCCATATACCCAAGGTTAAAGTTAAGATTAGCAATAAGTTAATGCCCTTCATGATAAATTTAATTTTGATAAATACATATTTCTTATAATCTAACATAAATTTTGGTAAAAAAGTATGCTATACTCGTAGTTTTTTGTTCTTTTGTGTATGGGTACAAAATTTTCCGTATTTCTGGTTATACTTGGGGTTTGTTTTTCCAGCGCTCAAGATGTTGTGCTACCTACAGATTTTAGGCAACACAACGGATCGGAATTTAATTCCAGTTTAATGAATCCAGTTTTTTCGTTGGACAGGAATAATCCGCATTCCATCACTTTTTGGTCTAGATATCAATGGCAGAATATTGATAGTGATCCATCCTCTTGGTTTTTAAATTACCATGGTAAAATTAACGACCGTTCCTCAATGGGGGTTGGTTTTATTCAACATAATACTGGTGTATTTCTTAATACGGGTGGATGGTTAAACTATGCCCATGCCTTCAATTTAGGGAGTAATATGCAATTGTCCTTTGGCCTAAACGTTTTTGGTTATAACAGCGAACTGGCTGATAAGCGATATCTGTCTGGCTCCGATATTGTTCTTCCGCAACAACAAGTTTCTGATGATTTTATATTGCAATTTGCACCGGGAGTTCGTTTAGAAATAGATGATTTTGGTATTGGATTGTCTTCCGATAATTTAATCGATTATAATTTTACCACAAGCAAGACCAACTCGTACGCAGACGAAAAGACTTTTATGGGGACCTTGGATTACCAATTTCCAATACAATTGTTCAATGGGTTGGGGGAATCTTATCTAAGGCCAATGGTATACGTAAGGTCTGTCTCGTATGGAGATACCCAAGTTGGAATTAACACCCTGCTATCTTCTAGTAAGTTTTGGGTTCAGGGAGGATATAATAGTTTCTATGGCGTTTCCGGAGGTATAGGAGGTAGGTTCTTTAAGCAAGTGTCTCTGGGAGCTTTAATTGAAGTTGGTCTTGATAATACCATAAAAGATGAAAACCCCAGTTTTGAGATTGTGGCGGCCTATAGCTTTGGAAAGCAAAACGATCCTAAGAATGGGGTAGAGATGGAAACATTGGAGCCAACCAAAAGGAAAGAATCTAAGAAGAAAATCAAGAAATCTAAACGTAAAAACAGAAAAGCGCAAGAAGAAGAATTGGCGTTGGAAATTCAGCGTGCAGAAGCCCAGCGGATAAAGGAAAAACAAGAAAACGATGCCCTTGCAGAGGCGACAAGGTTAAAGACACAAAGGCGGATAGATTCCATTCAACAATTGGAAATAGCACATGCTCGTAAAATAAAAGCTGATCTGGATAGAATTGAGGAAAGGAAAAAAGCAGGTAAGAAAATTACAAGTGGCCATTATGAGGAGGTAGAAAAACTGGAAAGTGAAAAAGCCGGATTTTATTTGGTTGTCAACGTGTATGGGAGCGATAGGTATCGTGACATTTTTGTCCAAAGTTTACAAAAGAAAGGGATCAACGCTAGTTATGTTTATCTCCCTAAGAAAAAACACGACTATGTGTATTTGGATAGATATGACACCCTAAGCGAAGCCGAAGCAGCTAGGGATAGTAAATTTTATGGAAAATATACTGAAATAATATGGATTTTTAGAATAGTTGGAGAATAACATATTCCTAGCAAACATAAAGTTGGGAGTTTTGGGGAATTTATTTTTTTATTTCCTTGGTGACCAATTGATCTAAATATGCTACCGTATTTATCAAATATTTCCTGTCACTTGTGATTGTTGCCATGGTAATAGCTCCTTGAAGCATGGTAAATAGTTGTTTGGAAAATTGTAGTGGGGTTACTGGTAACCTTATTTCATTGTTATTGACCCCATTTTCTAGCACAAGGGCAATTTTTCCTTCAATAATTTTTATCGTTTCCTTAGTGGCCGCCAAAAGCTGAGAGTTGTTGTTTTTGGCATCTATTCCTACATTCACAATGGGACATCCCCCTAATTCTTCTGTAAATTCGTCATAGTGTCGATAGAAATCTGTAAGTACAAAAAGACGCTCCAAAGCAGTCCCCTCAGTATTTAATTTTTCATCTATTTTAGCAAGCAGTTTCTTGCTATTGTATTCAAATGAAGCAAGGGCCAGAGAATCCTTGTTTTCAAAATTCCCGTACAAGGCACCCTTGGTCAATCCTGTTGCCTCCGTAAGATCACTCATGCTGGTACCTACATACCCTAGTTTATTAAAAATTGGCGCTACGGTTTCAATAATATAGGCCGTGGTTCTTTCTGCTTTAGTAGACATGTCCTTACCGTTTTGTGCGAATATATAAAATTTTATACTGCATGGTATATATTGTTTGTGAAAAAGTTGGTCGGGTTTTAATTTTAACGATTTATGAAGATAAGCTAATATTATATAATGGAAAAGAAAAACTTACACCACTTAAGGGGGAGCATTTTAATAAGCTTATTATGGTCCCATAAAAAAGGCGCTCTATTGCTTAAATAGAACGCCTGTTAATGAGGTTATGTTTTTCCTAATTTATTTGGTAAGCTCATTTTCATTTCTGAAAACCAGCTTGTCATCAAAGGAGTCTATAAGGACAATACTACCTGAATGGATCTTTCCACTAAGGAGTTCCTTGGAAATATTGTTCAACACTTCTTTTTGTATCACTCTCTTTATAGGTCGTGCTCCATATTGTGGGTCATATCCCTTGTTTGCCAAATATGCGATAGCTTCATCTGTTGCGTCAATGGTTATTTGCTGTTCCCCAACCAGCTTTTTCAACTGATTTATTTGTAAGGCGACAATTTTGCTAATGTCCTTTTTACTTAGAGGCGTAAACATTATAATGTCGTCTATTCGGTTTAAAAATTCTGGTCGAACAGTTTTCCTTAAAAGCTCAAGAACTTCAACCCGTGCTGCCTCGGTTGCGCTATAAATATCTTTATTGGTCTCAAATTTTTCTTGGATAATGTGGCTTCCAATATTACTAGTCATAATAATTATGGTGTTCTTAAAATCGGCCACCCTTCCCTTGTTGTCTGTTAAGCGCCCTTCGTCTAGAACTTGCAACAACACATTAAAGGTGTCGGGATGCGCTTTTTCAATTTCATCCAAAAGTACCACGGAATAAGGTCTTCTTCTTACCGCTTCTGTTAATTGACCACCTTCATCATAACCTACATACCCCGGAGGTGCACCTACCAATCTACTCACTGCATGCCGTTCCTGATATTCACTCATATCTATACGGGTCATGGCATTTTCATCATCAAAAAGATAGGCTGCAAGTGTTTTGGCTAATTCTGTTTTCCCTACCCCTGTGGTTCCTAGAAACAGGAAGGAGCCAATAGGTCTTTTGTGGTCCTGTAATCCAGCACGACTCCTTCTAATGGCGTCTGATACAGCCTCAATGGCTTCTACTTGTCCAACCACTCTTTTATGGAGTACGCTTTCTAGGCTAAGGAGTTTCTCTCGTTCACTTTGTAGCATTTTTGTAACTGGGATACCCGTCCATTTTGCCACTACTTCGGCTATATCCTCGTAGGTTACCTCTTCTTTGATTAAGGTTTCCCCAAGTTGTTGTTGTTCAAGAACACCTTGGAGTTTCTCTAATTTTTCTTGGGCTTCTTTAATTTTTCCGTATCTAATTTCCGCTACCTTACCGTAATCTCCATTTCGTTCGGCCCTTTCGGCTTCCATCTTGTAATTTTCAATATCCTTTTTTGTTTGTTGAATATCGTCTACCACTGCCTTCTCACTCTCCCATTTTGCGAAGATTTCGTTGCGGTCTTCTTTTATATTGGCCAGGTCAATATTTAGTGCATTTAGTTTTGAAGTGTCGTTTTCGCGTTTTATGGCCTCTATTTCAATTTCCAACTGCATTATTTTTCGATCTAGTACATCTAGCTCCTCAGGTTTAGAGTTTATTTCCATCCGAAGTTTTGCTGCCGCCTCATCCATTAGGTCGATTGCTTTATCGGGCAAAAATCTATTCGTAATATAACGTTGCGATAGTTCTACGGCTGCAATAACGGCTTCGTCTTTGATCCTCACTTTATGATGGGCCTCATACTTTTCCTTTATTCCCCTAAGAATGGATATGGCACTTTCTGTATCGGGCTCGTCTACGACTACTTTTTGGAATCTGCGCTCCAACGCCTTGTCCTTCTCAAAATATTTCTGGTACTCGTCCAAAGTAGTGGCTCCTATGGCCCGTAGCTCTCCACGAGCAAGTGCGGGTTTAAGGATATTGGCCGCGTCCATGGCGCCCTGACCGCCACCGGCACCTATAAGTGTGTGTATTTCATCAATAAATAGGACAATATCTCCGTCCGATGTAGTTACTTCTTTTATAACTGCCTTTAATCGCTCTTCAAATTCACCCTTGTATTTCGCGCCAGCGATAAGCGCTCCCATATCTAAGGAGAAAATTATTTTATTCTTCAGGTTTTCCGGGATGTCTCCCTGTACAATTCTATGGGCAAGGCCTTCGGCTATAGCGGTTTTACCTACCCCTGGTTCCCCAACTAACATAGGGTTGTTTTTGGTTCTACGGGATAAAATCTGTAACACCCTTCTTATTTCTTCATCCCTCCCGATTACGGGGTCCAATTTACCACTGTCTGCCAGCTCGTTTAAATTTCTGGCGTATTTGTTCAAGGAGTTATACGTGTCTTCCGCGCTCTGGGAAGTGACCTTTCCTCCTTTGCGTAATTCTGTAATAGCAGCGGTAAGATCTTTCTCAGTAGCGCCCTGATCTTTTAGAATCTGGGCAATCTTGCTTTTGGATTTAAAGATGGCCAGTAACAAATGTTCAATGGACACATATTCATCCTCCATTTTTTTAGCGATGATACCTGCTTCAGTCAAGGTTTTTCCCGCTTCCCTAGAAACCATAATATCCCCTCCGGTTACTTTTGGAAAACTTTCCAGTTCCTTTTCCAAAATTTGCTCTACCATAGATATATTGACATTTAGTTTCTTGAGAATAAAAGGAAGTACGTTTTCCTCTACCTCAGAAATTGCCTTAAATATATGCTCGTTTTCTATTTGTTGATGCCCATGACCTTGTGCAATTTGTTGTGCATGCTGTATGGCTTCTTGCGATTTAATGGTGAAATTATTAAAGTTCATATAGCTGTTTTTAATTCTTATTTAATGGTTACTTTTAATGTTTTTAAGGCAACAACCTTACCATGTTTTTTTTGGAGACAAAACGACATATAAACCTCTGGAAAACAACGACAAAAAGTCAGTCTGTAAGGAGATGTGCCTATATTCGACTTAATTATAAAATTACAAAATGGGAATATTAAATAAGCTATTTGGGAAGGATAATAATGCGGATAAAAAGGAAACTAAGGTGGTACCTTGGATACCGCTTGCTGCTTCGGATCAATTAACGGAAATTAAGGAGAAATCTGCTGAGAAGACCCAGGTAATTTTTAAGCATTCAACAACTTGTGGGATTAGTAGAATGGTGATGAAGAGGTTTAATGAAGAGTACGATTTATCAAGTGATCAGGTTGATTTATATTATTTGGATTTACACGGCTATCGTTCAATATCCAATGAAATAGCAGAATTATTTCAGGTACAACATGAATCGCCCCAAATATTAGTCATTAAAAATGGGGTAGTGGTGGCTCATGATTCGCACGGTGGCATATCACAAGTAAATTTGGAACAGTTGGTTTAATCCAATGTACGCTCCTATTTGTTGTTATAATTTTAAGGTACTTGCGCATTCCTGTTTTAACGGAAGGAATAAGCGTTAATTAAATCGGTGCCTATTGAGGATGCCTTTTAGCTTGTGCTTTAAATCTTCACCTGCGTCATATACCATTTGTTCGCTTGTAGGGAACGGAACGGAGACTTGTTTTAGAAAGGGCAACAACTCATCTTCCAGAGCTCGTTTGTCGCCATCGTATTTAGCATATATATGGCGAAAAACAAATTCGCTCATCAGTGGATATGCATTTAACTGTTGATGAGTGTGTAGATCTATAAAACTTATATTGCCTGTTAGCTGTACCATTTTAAATTGTGTAAACTCATAAAAGTTGCTTTGTATCGTTTTAAACTTATCTACTTTTATTTTATTTCCAAGGCTATCTTTTAAAACTTGCCCGTTGGCATTAACTGCATATTTGTAACCATCCTTGATTTGTTTTTCCTTTTGGATCTGTTTTTCCGTAAGTTGTTCTGGACTTATGTTAATTTGCTTAAAAGCCACCTCCATTTGGTAGTCATATTGAAGGTCTTGCCTGGTATTGGAATGGTATACGGTCCATTTGTCGTTTAGGCCATAGGTATTAAAATTCAATAGTTCCTCTTCTAGTCTAGCTGGAATTATTTGATCGGAATCATTGATGAGTACTACGTTGACATAGTCTAATCCTTTGTTATAAGCTTCTTCTGCTTTTAGTTTTACATCTTTGAAATCGGGATTAATTTGGTTTAAATAGGTAAAATCCTCATAGGATTTTCTGAAATCCTGCTTATTTATTCCAGTTTGTAAAAGGGTTGTGGCGTTTTTGTGAAGAAAGTCCGAAAATCTATCTTTAGCTCTAATAATATCCTCATCATAATCCTTAAAAGCGAATTTAGCCTGCCTATTCTCGTCAAAAAGTTGTAATGGCAGTAATGGCCGTATGCGTTCCTGTTTGGATTTTAACTTTTGGTATCCGTTATAAATGGCCTCCAGATTTGAAGGATTATTATCTTTTTTTAGAAATGCAATATGTTGTAATTCTCGTTCAGTGTTCTTTTTAAAGGCCTCTTCCAAAAGATGGATATAGGGCTGATTGCTTTTTTTGGATTTGTTCTCAGCAATGTTTTTTAGTGCATTGTTTATTGCAATATCATAATTGCCTAGATTTATATCTTCCTGCGTTTTTTTAACCCCACTACAAGAAATTATAATCAGCATTACTATAGGGGCGAGTATAATTCTTTTCATAAATACAACATATCTGGTGTTAGGTTAAGCTAAAGACCTCACATCTTGTTTTGGCAGTATAGCCATATTTCTAATTGCAAAACTTATAAATAATGAAACGGACAAGAATGAAAAATCGTATAAAAAGCAGGTGATTAATACTTTATTTTTGCTTTGGCTGAAATACAGGTAACAATTTTGTGGAGACTTCCCCAAATCCTATGCGGACGTTCGCTTTCTCACAATACCCTATCATAGTAACGGTATCATTGTCCTCAATAAATTTTCTAGTGGAACCATCCTTAAGCTTTAACGGATTTTCCCCCCGCCATGTAAGCTCTAGCATTGAACCGTAGTTTTCCGGGCTTGGACCAGATACCGTTCCGCTTCCCATCATATCACCGCTATTAACCTTACAACCGTTTACCGTATGATGTGCCAATTGCTGTGCCATGGACCAATACATATATTTAAAATTTGATCTGGTGATTACGGTTTTAGACCCATTTTCAGGAGTTATTGAAACTTCTAGACTAATATCAAAGCCTCTTTTACCAGTATGTCTTAAATAGGGCAAGGGAGTTGGATTTTGTTCTGGACTGGGTACTCTAAAAGGTTCCAACGCATCCAAAGTAACGATCCAAGGGGAAATGGAAGAGGCGAAATTCTTGGCTAAAAATGGACCTAAAGGGGCGTATTCCCATTTTTGTATATCCCGTGCACTCCAATCGTTAAAAAGTACCATTCCGAAAATGTAATTCTCTGCATCCTCAACCGGTATCGGTTCACCCAAAACATTGGCGTCGGTGGTTATAAATGCCATTTCTAATTCAAAATCTACTAATTTGGAGGGGCCAAATACGGGAAGGTCTGCTCCATCTGGAAGTGTCTGTCCCATTGGTCTTCGTATGGCAGTGCCACTTGGTACAATGGAGGAGCTTCTCCCGTGATAGCCAACTGGGATATGTAGCCAATTGGGTAGAAGTGCATTTTCAGGATCTCTGAACATTTTGCCTACATTGGTGGCATGTTCCTTACTGGAATAAAAATCCGTATAATCCCCTATCTGGACCGGAAGTTGCATTTCTATCTCGTCTAAAGTAAATAGAACTATATTTTTATGGTCATCGTTGTTTTGAAGTGACTTGTTGGTTATATCAAAAATTTCACTTATCCTATTCCGGACCAAGCGCCAAGTTTTTTTTCCATCCGATATAAAATCGTTTAAGGTATCCTGTAGAAAGATATCGTCGGTCAATGGAATACCTTTAAAATACCCCAGTTGATGCAATGCTCCCAAATCTATGGCATAATCGCCAATTCTAGTGCCAATGGTTATAATGTCATCTCTGGTCAAGAAGACACCAAAGGGTATGTTCTGGATGGGAAAGTCAGAATTGGCCGGAACTTGGAGCCAGGTCTTTTTTGTTGGATCGTTAGTTTTTAGAGGCATTGAAGGATTGTTAATTATTGTTGAATAAATATCTTATCAAATATATTATTTTCTTCCAATTAACGCTCTGCAATTTGTATTTTTACACCCTATTAAATTGAATCTTTAACAATATGCAACGCGATAATTTAATTTTTGAACTAATTGAGGAAGAAAGGGAACGCCAAATTGATGGAATAGAACTTATAGCTTCCGAAAATTTTGTCAGTCCTCAAGTAATAGAAGCTGCAGGATCTGTACTAACCAATAAATATGCGGAAGGCTACCCAGGAAAGCGCTATTATGGAGGTTGTGAAGTGGTTGATGTAGTAGAGCAAATTGCCATAGATAGGGCTAAAGAATTGTTTGGGGCGGCTTATGCCAACGTACAGCCTCATTCTGGATCCCAGGCTAATGCCTCTGTTTACCACGCTTGTTTGCAACCTGGTGATACCATTCTTGGATTTGACCTTTCCCATGGAGGGCACTTGACCCATGGTTCGCCCGTGAATTTTTCAGGTAGGTTATATAACCCAGTGTTTTACGGGGTAGATGAGGAAACCGGAGTATTGAATTATGATAAAATTCAGGCTATTGCAACGAAGGAACAGCCAAAATTGATTATTGCTGGGGCATCTGCCTATTCTAGGGATATGGATTTTAAGAAATTCAGGGAAATTGCAGATAGCGTTGGTGCTATTTTGCTGGCTGATATTGCGCATCCAGCCGGAATGATCGCTAAAGGAATATTGAACGACCCAATACCTCATTGTCACATTGTAACCACTACTACTCATAAGACCTTACGTGGACCTAGAGGTGGACTTATTTTGATGGGAAAGGATTTTGACAATCCATTTGGTGTTAAATTAAAGAACGGAAGTCTTAGAAAAATGTCAGCACTTTTAGATTTGGCTGTTTTTCCAGGAAATCAAGGCGGACCTTTAATGCATATTATTGCGGCTAAAGCTGTGGCATTTGGTGAGGCCCTTACAGATGACTTCTTGCACTATATGTTGCAAGTGAAAAAGAATGCCGCCGCAATGGCAAGTGCCTTTATGGATAAAGGTTATAAGATCATCTCTGGAGGTACGGATAACCACATGATGTTAATTGACCTTAGAAATAAAAATATAACGGGTAAGGATGCTGAAAATATATTGGTAAAGGCCGATATAACTGCCAATAAAAATATGGTGCCCTTTGATGATAAATCGCCATTTGTTACCTCGGGCATTCGTTTTGGTACTGCAGCGATCACCACAAGGGGACTTAAAGAAGAGCACATGGCCGTTATTGTTGGATTTATAGATCAAGTATTGATGAATCCTGAAGACGATAATCTAATTCAATCCGTGAAGGAAGAAGTAAATGCCTTGATGCATAACAGGGAATTGTTTCCTGTTTAAGGGAATTTTACAACATAGAAAAAAACCAACAACTTTAGCGTTGTTGGTTTTTTTTATGTTTTGTGTTCAATAGAAGGTACTATTCGTTCAAGATCTGAATATCCCCATGAATAATTTTTTGAGACTGTAGATCGTATATGGCCGTTTCCTCCGCATTGTTATAATATACGCCCCAATAAATGAAATAATTGTTTTTATTATTAGTGTCGATCGGATTGACTATTGGAATGTTATCTGCTTTTAGGGCAACTTCCTCAAAGATGGGAATAAATATTTCAAAAGGAGTTTCCGATAACCCTTTGGTATAGTAGATATTGTGATGGCAAAGTTCTGTAGTTATATTCTCTATCTGTTCGCATATGCTTTGTTCGTAAATCTTACTGATAAGAATATTAGTATCTGTTAAGGAAATGGTTAATTCACTGATATCTATTGCAGTAGTGTTTACTTTTCGCAAGTCGGAATAGGCCTTAAGGAATAATGTGGTTTTTCTGGAATGAGATTTTGGGCCCAATGTGGAATGCGGTACGGGATTCAGTAAATACTCTAACGATTCTGATAAAGTAAAATTGCAGTTAATCTCGATGCTTAAATTCGCCTCTCCCTCCTTTAAGTCATAATCGCTGATCGTTACATTTGCATAGAAATCCTTTTCTAAGCGCCTTCTAAAAATATCCAGACCAATAATATGATCGGTGGCTTTGATAGCAACTTTATGGGTATTAAAAAATTCATTTCCTTGTCTCGACATCCTAAAAGTAATTTTGTAAAAAATTTAAGCTCAAATTTACTATAAAGGCTTGTCCTTGTTTGAATTAAAACCTTAGTTTTTGTAAGGTTGTCATTAATAGTCTATGAATTCACCCATAAAAATGAATTTAAAACAAGAAATTGTAGGAATAAGCTAGAAATTATATACTAGGTGACTAAATTCACCTTAAATAATAACTCTTAGGAAACTTATAAAATTTTAGTGCGATTTAGTCGTGACATTGGGTTATAAAAAGCCTCTAATTTTTGCTTCAGTGATCAAGGCTAGGTCATTTTGTTTTTCAACGCCAAAGATTACTTTAAGTTGTCTTTTTCTATTCTCGATTCCTGCGAGGGATAAATTAATATGTTCTACCATATCCTTTGTTCTAGTGCCAATAGAAACATGGAAAAGGATCCTTTTATCATTGTAGTCTAAAATACTATCGTTGGCCATTTTTTTTCTAATGGCAACCAAGGCTTTCTGACTGTAATAAGGTGGATTGGTAATAACCCCTTTAACCATTGCTATAAGTGATTTTTCATCTATTTCCGATTTCACCATATAGCCATCAGGGTTTACATTTTTTAAAATGCTATTTATCCTATAGTTGTCACTAAAAGAAGACATAAAAACCACTTTGGTGTCCGGAACTACTTTTCGGGCCAATACTCCAAGGTCTTCCCCCGAATAAGGTTCTTCCAAATGTGTTTCTGTCAACTGGATGTCTAGTAATATTAAATCGTATTTAAAAGATCTAGCGGAATCTTCGATTTTTTGTTTTCCGATTTCATAGGTGTTAGCAGTTTCTACCCTTATGCCAAAATCTTCAAATTCAGCTGCTTCAAGTAGGTATTTATAGCCCATTGTGATCATTTCGTGGTCATCTACCGCTAAGATTCTTAATGTTCTCATAGTAAAAATTATAATATAGGTTATGCAGATTTTGGGGCTGCTTGTTTGTTAACTTTAGGTATAGTAATGATAATTTCGGTTCCCTTGCCAACCTGGCTATTCAATTTTAAGGTTCCCTTTAGTTTATCCAATCTGGAGTTTATATTTTTAAGTCCAATTCCTCTTTTTCCTTTTTTAGTATTAAATCCAATACCATTGTCCGTCACTATAATTTTAATTTGCTCATCGCAGGATTCAAACACCACTTCTACCTTTGTGGCTTGTGCATGTTTAATGCAATTTTGCAAGCTTTCTTGAACGATACGGTAAATATTTATTCTTATATCAGCGGTTAACTGGTCCCAATCTATATCATCATCATATCTAAAATTACAATGCATTTTTGAGGAATCCCTAATTGTTTGAAGTAATTCTTCAACGGAAAGAATAAAGTTATGAATATTTTCTTGGGATGCCTTGCTTAATTCATGTGAAATTGTACGGATTT
Organism: Arenibacter antarcticus; assembly: GCF_041320605.1. NCBI lineage: Bacteria > Pseudomonadati > Bacteroidota > Flavobacteriia > Flavobacteriales > Flavobacteriaceae > Arenibacter > Arenibacter antarcticus. Next base: position 4,643,073 of record NZ_CP166679.1, on the reverse strand, counting down.
CCTCTTCCAAATGCTGTAATTTTTTTAATAGTTCACTCCGTTTTAAAACGGACTCATTGTCAGATTTATTGTTGAGGCCTGTAAGTATAAGTCTTATCCCTAGCATTTGCCCTAAAATGCCATCGTGTAATTCTTCTGAAATACGTTTCTTTTCCAATTGTTTGCCTTCCTCCACCTTTTTGTTTTGAGCAAGCAACAGATTAAAAATTTCTTGATTTGTTTTTTGCTGGGCCTGTTCAAATCTCAATTTCTGATTTTTTCTCCGTTGATCTAGCATTACTAGGATAAGAACAGCCAATATCAGGAGACTGGCGGAAATCCCAATCCATAATTGCCGCTGCCTAGCCAGTAAAACATTTTGTTCAATGAATTGATCGGTCTCAAAACGTATTCGTGTAAATTTGTTTTGTAGGATACGTTCCTCATGGATAAGGCTATCATTAAGCTTAATATATGCATGGGTGTATCGTGTTGCATTATGCGGATCAATCCTTCCAAGTAATTCCAATAATTCCAACAATCGAAGATTGCTACTGCTCTGTTCTGCATTTTCTTTCCCTCTTCTTGCAAATTCCAAGGCTTTTACACTGTCTCTCTGACTTAAATAATGTTCTGCTATCTGGTATTGGGTCAGGGCCAGACCACGAATGTCATTAAGGCTATCCCTTATTTTTAATACATGCTTATATTTTTCCAATACTTTAAGGGTGTCTCCCAGTTTACTTTGGCTATAGGCGTAGTTGGATAGGACTGTAGCAAAGGTTCTCACATTTTTAGTTTTTATGCTATCTGCTACAATCACTTTATTAAAGAATTCCAAGGCTTTTTTATGCTCCCCCATTTTTTGGTAAACCATACCTATATTATTATAGGTGTTTAGGGTTGAAGAACTTTCGGGGTTGGATTTATTTAAATAAAAGAGTGCCTGATCGTAATATTCTATTGCCCTATCATATTCCTTTAATCCATTGGATAAGGAGCCCAAATTGTTATAACAGTGATAGAGATTTTCGTATTTATTTAAGGGTTTATAAAGTTCAATAGCCTTAATGGTGTTGATTTCGCTTCCGATATAATCCTTTACTGCGGACTGTATAGTGGCCATATTGTACAACATCCGTGCCGAGTAATACTTGTCATTGAGTCCCCTGAATATTTTTTCCGCCTCGGAATAGTGATAATAAGCACTATCCTCAACTGCATAATCACCAAAAAAAGTAGCCAGATCCCAATGATTATTAGCCAAAGAGGTTGAATCCCCTGTTTTCAAGGAATGTCGGATAGCTAACGTATTAGAAACACGAAATCTAGTAGAGTCTTCTTCCAATAAATAATTATACGATAATTCGGTAAAGTACTTGCTTCTTAAAGAGTCATTGTTAATATCTAGGGCAAGGTTATAGGCCTTGTTAAGATGATTTTTAAATTCGATAGAGGAAGTGCTATTTGTCTCGGATAAATAATACAGGACACTATCCGTTGGTTGGGAAATTTCCTGCGTCTCTTTGACATTGGTAGAATTGTTACATCCACATAGGGTACATAGCCCGACTAAGGATATTGAAATAAAATTCCTACATTTTATTTTTTGTTCCATATAGGGGGGAAGATAAAACAAAAAGCCCTAAACTAAATTGTTTAGGGCTTTTAACTTTGATGTTTTTGAAAAACTTATACCAAATCGGTTCTCTTTCTTCTATCCCTTATTATAATGTCCCCATCTGTTGCAAGGGCATTATTAGTATTCTGGATATTTGAGTTTAATGTTTGAGAATCCACTAAGTCGGTTCTCTTTCTTCTGTCCCTTATTATAATGTCCCCATCGGTTGCAAGGGCATTATTAGTATTCTGGATATTTGAGTTTAATGTTTGAGAATCCACTAAGTCGGTTCTCTTTCTTCTGTCCCTTATTATAATGTCCCCATCGGTTGCAAGGGCATTATTAGTATTCTGGATATTTGAGTTTAATGTTTGAGAATCCACTAAGTCGGTCCTCTTTCTTCTATCCCTTATTATAATGTCCCCATCGGTTGCAAGGGCATTGTTAGTATTCTGAATATTTGAGTTTAATGTTTGAGAATCCACTAAGTCGGTTCTCTTTCTTCTGTCTCTTATTATAATGTCCCCATCGGTTGCAAGGGCATTGTTAGTATTCTGAATATTTGAGTTTAATGTTTGAGAATCCACTAAGTCGGTTCTCTTTCTTCTGTCCCTTATTATAATGTCCCCATCGGTTGCAAGGGCATTGTTAGTATTCTGGATATTTGAGTTTAATGTTTGAGAATCCACTAAGTCGGTTCTCTTTCTTCTGTCCCTTATTATAATGTCCCCATCGGTTGCAAGGGCATTGTTAGTATTCTGGATATTTGAGTTTAATGTTTGAGAATCCACTAAGTCGGTTCTCTTTCTTCTGTCTCTTATTATAATGTCCCCATCGGTTGCAAGGGCATTGTTAGTATTCTGGATATTTGAGTTTAATGTTTGAGAATCCACTAAGTCGGTCCTCTTTCTTCTGTCCCTTATTATAATGTCCCCATCGGTTGCAAGGGCATTGTTAGTATTCTGGATATTTGAGTTTAATGTTTGAGAATCCACTAAGTCGGTCCTCTTTCTTCTATCCCTTATTATAATGTCCCCATCGGTTGCAAGGGCATTGTTAGTATTCTGGATATTTGAGTTTAATGTTTGAGAATCCACTAAGTCGGTTCTCTTTCTTCTATCCCTTATTATAATGTCCCCATCGGTTGCAAGGGCATTGTTAGTATTCTGAATATTTGAGTTTAATGTTTGAGAATCCACTAAGTCGGTTCTCTTTCTTCTATCTCTTATTATAATGTCCCCATCGGTTGCAAGGGCATTATTGGTATTCTGAATATTTGAGTTTAATGTTTGAGAATCCACTAAGTCGGTCCTCTTTCTTCTGTCTCTTATTATAATGTCCCCATCGGTTGCAAGGGCATTATTGGTATTTTGAATATTGGTATGTAGTTTTTGAGAGTCTACTAAGTCGGTCCTCTTTCTTCTATCCCTTATTATAATGTCCCCATCGGTTGCCAAAGCAGCATCAAAATTTTGTAATTGCGCTTCTATTGAAGCTGCGTTTGTTGTGGTTGTTGGAGTATACATATCATTCTGTGCGGTTATAATACCTACATTCAATAATGATAATGCTAAAAATCCTGCTAATTTTTTCATAAGTAAATAATGATTCGAGGGTTACTGATTATTTCTTCAGCTAATGTAGTGAAGAGGATCATCGAAAATATTCGCTGTGAAAAAACTATAGTAAAACACCTTCGTCTGCTAGTGAACGGGTGTAGTCTAAGAGGATTCTGTTAATTAAGAGTGGAAATGGTGTTTTTGGATAGAATCTGTTTTAAATTTTCTACGTTGCTTTTATAGGACTTGGAAAATGGCAGTTGCAATTTGGAGTGTTTTAAGGTGCATATGCCCTTTCCATAATTGATCCTAGAAACAAAATTGGTATTGATAATATAACTTTGGTGTACCCGAACAAAATTGGCTGGCAAATTGTTTTCAAAGGTCTTTAACGTTTTAAAAGCACTTATCGTACTTCCGTCTTCCATAAAAAAATCAGTAGTATTATTATCCGCCTGTAAGTACATGATTTCATTGGTATTTAAATAGCGGTAATCCTTATAGGATTGCAATAGTAAGGTCTGTGATTGTTGTTCCTTAGGCCATTTTATCCTAAGCTTCAGGATTGTTTTTCGAATATCAAAGTCATTATAGGGCATCAACCAATAATCGAAAAAATGATTTTTTAAAGCTTGATACGCGTATTGCTGTGAGGAAGCCAAAGCAATAAATACAGGAAGTTCACTTGTGTATTGATGTAATTCCATAATCATATGGAAATATTCCGATGCCTTTTCATTTAAATGAATGAATACAATGTCAGGAGTTTTTTTTAAGATTATATTTAAACCTCCCATACTGTCCTGTGCCACACCATTGCACATAAAATCGCCATACTCTGCAAGGTAATTTTGGAGTTGTAAGTTGGACTTCGCGTCAGAATCAAGTATGGTGTAAGTATACCCCATTATTAGGCCATTTTTGCGCAAATTAATGATCCTACAAGGGGAAGCTTGAGTTTCAACCATAGAAAAACTAAGGTTTTGGTATTTTTAGTTGATTTTTTAATAATTACTAGATTATTCCTACAATTTAATATGTTTAATACTTAGAGATAGCTACGAAAATCATTCACAAGCCTAAAATTCGGTTCGTTTTTATTAATGCCCTAGGGCGCCAATAGTTTTAATTTGCTTTAATTAAGGTGATTTAATGTAATTATAGGTTTGGTTTAAATGGTTATTTGATTAAACCGTATACTTAGTGGAGCAGATAAGTTTTGTTTATTAAACACTTTCTTTCCCATTCATGCTTAATTAGATCTGGCGTTATAAACAGTTTAATTATCAGTAGAATGTGTTTATTGCGCTTTAGTTGCGCTAATCTACCTAGGGGGTTATGTAGATTGTTTTTGAAAAGGCCAATTTTGATTCCAATGGTAAAGTTGCGTACGATACTTCTATGAGTAATTTGTAATAGGGAGCAGGAATTAATGGTAGAAAATAGGACGGTTTATGGATTGCTAATAAATATTTCTGCAATCTCAGGACTTATTCGCATAGGTTTAAAGGTGTCCGATTTCAGTAGGCACCACTCTGTTTTAGCTTTGATTAATAATTGACCGGTTTCCTTGTTAAACATTTCTACGACACGGATACAGATAGGGCCTTTACTTTTTTCGATAAAGGTGTTTAAGATTATTTCATCGTTTAGTTTTGCCGCACTCTTATACGTAATATGATGGGTAAGTACCACCCATACCGTTTCTTTAATTAGCGCTTCAGGTGCTTTGGCTAGCCAATGTTCCTTGGCTATATCTTGCATCCATTGTACATACCTAACATTGTTTACGTGTTCCAGATCATCAAGATCGTCCTGTACAACGATAAGGGTCTTTGAAAATGTTCCCATTTTTATTTTTTACGTATGTTAACCTCGAATAATTTATCCCAATTTTTACCTGTCACAAAAAATGTTTTTCTTTCTGGATGATAGGCGACACCGTTAAGAACATCTAGATCTTTATGTTGGGTGACCTTATCCTTTAAACCTCCAAAATTAATAACGCCTTCTATCGCGCCACTTTTTGCATCAATAATCATCATGCTTTCCTTTTGGTAAACGTTGGCGTAAATTTTTCCATCAACATATTCCAACTCATTGGCTTTATTAAAAATAGAGGTGTTGGTAACCGTTTCAAAATATCCTTCCTCCGCCATAGTTTGAGGATTTAAAAACCATATTTTCTCGGTTCCATCACTTTTAAAGATTTTGGTTCCGTCATTGCACAAGCCCCAGCCTTCCTTGCTCTGATCGTATTTAAAACTATCTATTTTCTTAAATTGGGTAAGATCGTATATAAAACCCACCCCACTTTGCCAAGTTAGTTGATAGATTTTATCGTTTAGAATGGTGATTCCTTCCCCAAAATAATGGTCTTCCAACGCTATTTTTTGCAATACTTGGCCAGTTTTATAATCTACCTTTCGTAAAGAAGACTGTCCTTTTTTTCCCGTGCTTTCGTAAAGAGTGTCCTTATAAAATTCAAGGCCTTGTGTGTAGGCAGTTTGGTCGTGCGGAAATTCATTGACTATTTCATAGGTGTATATTTCTGGGGCTTTTTCGGCCAATAGTTTTATATTTTTACTTATTTCCACCGTACTACCATTAAAACTAATATTGGCAGATATAGTTTTTGCTCCAAGTTGTGGTAGATTAAGTTTAATCTTACTGTCAACAGGTTTAATTTCGGTGTTGTTTATGTGGTAGGTGACCTGGTCAATTTTCACTTCCTTTTTGTTGATTATAGAGATATTAATCAATTCGTTTTGTTGGAATTCTGATCTTTTTCCATCCAATTGAATTTCAAAAAGCTGATTTGGATCTGAGTTCCCGCCGCATGCCATAAAGAATAAAGGAATCAGGAATAGGAAATTTACTTTTAAAGAGTTCATTGTTAGCGGGTGTTTGTAGTGATGAAAAGAATGGTATTTTTGATTTTTCACGGAGTATTAGTGCATTTTTTTTAAGGCGACTATTTATAGGAGCCTAAGAATCAAAACTTCATGAACAAATAATTTATTTAGCGATTTAGGGGCAAGATATTTAATAAAATTAAGACGGGAAAAGGATTGCATAAAAATTAAAAGTTTGTATATTTGCATCGGCAAGTCCTACACGACCAGCTCCTGTAGAATCCCCCAGGGTGGGAACGCAGCAAGGGTATATGGTTGTAGCGGTGCGATGTAGGTAGCTTGCCATTTTTTCTACCCTAAATTTAGCTTAAGAGAATGATGTGGATTGATAGTTATCCATATTTTTAAGCCTACTTCTCAATCTAATTCCTCTTTTATTTGTTAATTTGCAGTCTTATTCAAATTACATGGAACAAAAGGTAGTGCTGGTGACAGGTGGTTCATCGGGGATTGGTAAATCTATTGGGATTTATTTAAAATCTAAGGGATATAAGGTGTATGGAACTACCAGGAATTTGACCAATTATTCCAATTTTAAGGAATTTGATCTTTTGGAATTGGATGTTAGAAATCCAGACAGCGTTAAGCGTTCGGTTACAGAACTTATAGCCAAGGAGGGTAGGGTAGATGTGTTGGTTAATAATGCCGGAATTGGGATTACGGGACCAATAGAAGAAACACCACACGAAGAAATCCTAAAAGCATTCGACACAAATTTTAATGGTCCACTCCATGTTTCCAAGGCAGTTTTGCCCTATATGAGGAAACAAGGATCGGGCCTGATTATCAATATCACTTCCATTGCAGGTTATATGGGGTTGCCTTATAGAGGAATTTATTCGGCAAGCAAAGGAGCCCTAGAATTGGTTACAGAAGCGTTAAGAATGGAAACAAAGGATTTTGGGATACATTTTACGAATCTAGCTCCTGGAGATTTTGCAACCAACATTGCTGCAGGAAGATATCATGCACCAGTTTCGGAGAAGTCGCCTTACAGGGAACCTTATGGCAATACTTTGAAAATGATGGATGAACATGTGGAGAGCGGAAAAGATCCTATGCTTGTTGCTCGTATGGTATTTAAGATAATCAATACTAAAAACCCTAAAGTACATTATAAGGTAGGGGAGTTTATGCAAAAAATATCCCTGATTCTCAAAAAGATATTACCGGACAAAGTATACGAGAAACTCCTATTGAACCATTATAAATTGTAATTTTACATAACCTTTATATAGTTGGGTCTATATTGGACCTGTTCTTAGCATTAATAATTTTTAAAAATCGAATAACATGAAGTTTTTTATTGACACGGCAAACTTAGCGCAAATAAAAGAAGCCCAAGAATTAGGGGTATTGGATGGGGTAACTACCAATCCATCACTAATGGCAAAAGAGGGGATCACTGGAAGGAATAATATATTAAAGCACTATGTAGATATCTGTAACATTGTGGATGGAGATGTTTCTGCAGAAGTTATATCGACCGACCTAGAATCCATGATCAAGGAAGGTGAAGAATTAGCGGAATTGCACGAACAGATCGTGGTTAAGATTCCCATGATTAAAGATGGTATAAAAGCTATTAAATATTTTTCTGATAAGGGGATAAGGACCAATTGTACTTTGGTGTTTTCTGCTGGTCAGGCTTTGCTTGCAGCAAAAGCTGGAGCGTCATATGTTTCTCCTTTTATCGGTAGGTTAGACGATATTTCTACGGATGGTCTGAATCTGATTTCTGAAATTAGACTTATCTATGATAATTATGGTTTTAAAACTGAGATATTGGCAGCTTCTATTAGGCATACAATGCATATAATAGATTGTGCCAAAATTGGTGCTGATGTAATGACCGGTGCGTTGTCTTCTATAGAAGGTTTGCTAAAGCATCCATTAACCGATAGTGGATTGGCTAAATTCTTGGAAGATTACCAAAAGGGGAATTAATCTCTTCCGCTAACTAAGCAAATAAAATAGCCTCGTGACCATTTGGTTGCGAGGCTATTTTATTTGCAAATGCTTAAACTACCATTACGAGGTTTAAAAGCTGCTGTAGAGATCGGCAAATGCATCTACAATAAGACCGTCCTTGGTTATTATGCCTTTATTGAGTCCGCCTATTACTAAATTGTTTTTTAAATTTTCAAAATCATCGGTCCGGTACTGATAGTCTAAATCCAATTGATTGGTAATTAACATAGATTGCCAACGTTTCATTTCGGTATTGCAATTAATCCCTATAAAAGTAAATTTAGGCTTAATCTTTTTAAGTTGATTTACCCTTCGGCTGATATTCTCAAAATGCAGCTTTTGGGTCCCGGACCAGAAATAGAAAACGGTATTCGTATCATTCTCGGCAATATCCTGAAGAGCTATTTTATTGCCTCCGCTATCCATCACTAGTATTTCTGGTAATTTCTTGCCCGGTTGCATATTTTTCACGCCTTGGTAAACCGCTTCTATTTCTTTTATATGTCTATTGTTGGGAGAATACTTTTTAAAATCGGCAATAAATTCATTGTTATTTTCTTCGCTATCGTGAACATTTAGGAGATAATCTATGGCAACGCTCCTAAATAGGTTGTCCCTAAGATTTTTTGTATTCACTAAGCTGTCTATCAATTTTAATTTATGCTGATTAAAATGAAGTTTGTTGCTAACAACTTCCAAATGTTTTACATGGCAACCCGTTACACAGTGCATATAAGATAGGTTGTCAAAATGGGTTTTTAAGAAATTGTAGTAATAGCGGTGATAGGCAAGTTCGTCAATGTTGTAATCGAGCGTTTTTCTATAATCATAAAATTTCTCGTCTAAATCGGGGATAGCTTTTTCACCGGTGATCCGCCTATTCCAAAACGGGTATTTCTCTTTATAGGTATAGTAATTGTAGATGATACTTGCCTGTGCAATTAATATAGCATTGTTGGAAAGATCCACCTCTTTGCGCAATTCCTTAAGTGCGCTGGTTTTTAAATCCTGTAGGGAATCTATTTTATGATCAAATTGGGCAGGTTGAAGATGGGAATAAGAATAGATTAGAGGAAGTTCTTCTTCAGTGCTCAAAAACATATCCAGTAGAAAATTGTTTATTTCTTCCCCTCTACCAGAGAATATAAGAGATTCGTCAAAGTCTTCGGTATTTAATCGAATCATCAGGCTGTCGCCCTGCTCTAGGTAAATGTACTGTAACTCGGGATGATGATCAAAGTGATATAAACCTTCAACAGCAGAATCCAATCGGATGGAGAATCTGTTATCGCTATCCAATTTTGCGGAATCAATAATAACTTCGTTCTTAAAAAGCACCACATATTCACTCGTTGGGTTGACTATTTCACCAGCAAAGAATACGTTTGGGGACTTTTTAACTTTTGTACCACAACTTACAAAAGCAAGTATAAAAGCGTAGAGTAAAGGTTTATTCATATGCGAATAGCAACTTTATTGTGAACAAATCTAACAAACTCCATAGATAATGGCTGTTAATAGTGAGTTAAATATCTCCTATACTCCGTAAAGTGGGGGGTAATGCGATGACAATATACTTGGTTTGAAGGGGTAATTTTCGTTATTTTTGCACAAAATTTAAATCTTCTTTTATGCTATCAGTATCAAACTTATCTGTACAATTTGGAAAACGAATCCTTTTTGACGAAGTAAACGTTTCGTTTACCCAAGGTAATTGTTATGGTGTTATTGGTGCCAATGGCGCAGGTAAGTCCACTTTCTTAAGAATCTTGTCAGGGCAGATTGATCCTACCTCGGGACAGGTACATTTGGAGCCCGGAAAACGGATGTCCATCCTAGAACAGAACCACAACGCCTATGATGAGAATACGGTCTTGGAAAGTGTGGTTATGGGAAACAAGCCATTGTTTAAGATCAAACAGGAAATAGATGCGCTTTATGCTGATTACAGTGATGAAAATGCGGATCGGATAGGGGAATTGCAGGTTCAGTTTGAGGAAATGAACGGATGGAACGCCGATAGTAATGCTGCCGCTATGCTGTCCAATTTGGGAATTGCAGAAGTACTACACAATACCACTATGGCCGATGTGGATTCCAAGCTAAAGGTGCGGGTGTTGTTGGCACAAGCATTGTTTGGTAATCCAGATGTCCTGATTATGGATGAACCTACCAACGACTTGGATTACGAGACAATAAACTGGCTGGAAAATTTTCTAGCGGATTACGAAAATACCGTAATTGTTGTTTCTCACGATAGGCACTTTTTAGATGCTGTATGTACTCATATAGCGGATATAGATTTCAGTAAAATGAACCTTTACTCGGGGAATTATACTTTCTGGTATGAAAGTAGTCAATTGGCAGCCAGACAAAGGGCGCAACAAAATAAAAAGTCAGAGGAAAAAGCTAAGGAATTACAGGAATTCATTCAGCGATTTAGCGCAAACGTGGCGAAGAGTAAACAAGCAACTTCTAGAAAAAAGATGCTTTCTAAGTTGAAGATTGAAGATATAAAGCCGTCTAGTAGAAGGTATCCTGCAATAATCTTTGATAGGGAAAGAGAAGCTGGTGATCAAATATTGAATGTGGAGAAGCTTTCGGCTAAAACTGAGGAAGGAGAAATTTTGTTTCAAGACATCAATATTAATCTGGCAAAAGGCGATAAGGTTGCAATAATTTCAAGAGATTCTAGGGCAACATCTGCCTTTTATGAAATTCTAAACGATAACCGTAAAGCCGATGATGGGGAATTTCAATGGGGGATAACCACCAATCATTCCTATTTACCGGCAGATAACTCCAAATATTTTAATGAAAACATCAACTTGGTAGATTGGTTGAGGCAATGGGCTAAAACTGAAGAAGAGCGCGAAGAAGTTAGTATTAGGGGCTTTTTGGGGAAAATGCTCTTTAGTGGAGAAGAAGCCCTGAAAAAATGTACCGTACTTTCTGGAGGGGAAAAGGTGAGGTGTATGTTAAGTAGGATGATGTTGATGAGGGCCAATGTGCTTATGTTGGATGAACCTACCAATCACTTGGATCTGGAGAGTATTACTACATTTAACAATTCCTTGAAAAACTTTAAAGGAACAGTAATGTTCACTACCCATGATCATGAATTTGCGGAAACTGTGGCGAATAGGGTAATAGAATTGACACCCAAAGGTTGTATAGATCGTTATTTATCCTTCGATGAATACATGTCCGACAAAACTATCAAGGAACAGCGAAATAAAATGTACTCGGTTACGGTATAATCATTCGAGCTAAGATTTTCGGAAAGTCCTCTTGGTGTGCCGGTGGTCGCCTTCAGGAAAATTATAAAGTCTTTATCCTTTGATCCCTAATTTTGTATATCCGTAAGGAGATACAAAGGGTGAAAGGATAAAGATTTCTTGTTTTTCAGAATTTCAATCCAAGGATATACAGCCTTATTATGTTTTCAAATATTTGTTGTTCCAGATAGCATGATTAAAGTTTTTGCCTTTGGCAAAGCCATAGTATATCACAATTGCGGCAATGGTTTTAAACATAAAAAAGAAAATAATCCAAAATTGGGCTACGGAACTCGATTTGGATAACAAGCCATCCGGAACCATTAAAGTTAATAGGTAGCTTATGGCTACTACGGTGATAAACAGGTTTCCAATGCTCTTAAATGACCACATCAGTGTTTTTCTCAATGGATGAAGGTCATTTCCCCATTTATGAATCAAATAGTAATATTCGTTATCAATTGGTGCAAATAAAATGGGATCGTCCCGATCCTCTAGTTTAAAGAGTTTTGAAGGGGCAAGAATTTTGAAACCCTGGAGTTCCATTCCATGTGCTTTTTCTAAACTTCGGATTTTTGAAATGGCTTCATTGGGAATCACGCCTTTAAAATAATGAGAATCCAGAAACCGAAGCCTATAGTTTATCGCAATTTTCTTAATATGACTTATATGATAAATCTCTGAAGTTTCTAATCGATTAAAATCAAAATGATTGACAACTTTTGGAGACCTGACCGTCAAGTTTTGTACAATCCTTTTTTGTGTAGTATCTACTTCTTTGAGGATGTCAAAAACCTCTTGCATTAAAAATTCAGACGAATTATCCTTTTGTTTTGCAAGGATAAGTTTTTTCTGAATGTTGGTTTTTTGCAATAACATGGTCCTTTTTTTTGCAATGCTTATAAAGTTAATAAATTATGGATTCCAAATTACTTCGTAATTCATAAATTATTAAAAAATAATGAAGTCTATTACCCTTTGAAATGTACGTTTAAGGGATTGCTAGTGTTAATTTTTTGTTAGATAACGGCCTAATATAGAAGAGATTTCCCATTAAGTACACTCATTATTGTATATTGCCGAATAAATCTACCGTTCGTCGATGATTTTGTAAATTCAAGCCCTGAATCTTATGAAAACTGTTGCCTCCTTTTTTGTCCTACTTTTCTTCGTGGTCTTATATGGCCATGCGCAGATATCATCAAACAAACAGCTCCGTAAAAACTCCATTTTAGAAAGTACCTCGGAATCTGGTTACAGTACATTGTTGCAGGCGGTAAAAGCAGCTGATTTGGAGCAAATATTAAATGAAGATGGGCCGTTTACCGTATTTGCCCCCTCAGATAAGGCTTTTGCAAAGATGTCCAAGAACAAAATGAAGGTGCTTTTGCAGCCGGAAAATAGAAAAGAGCTATTTTCTCTTTTAACCTATCATATGGTTGCAGGCAACCTTACCGCTTCAAAAATGTTATTGGCAATGAGTAGGGGTAATGGGAAGGCTAGTTTTACAACTGTGCAGGGCAATAAAATATTTGCATCCATGCATGGGTTAGACATTGTCTTAACGGATCAATTTGGCAACAGCGCCAAAATAACTACTGCAGATTTTAACCAAAGAAACGGTGTGATCCACAAAATTGACGCTGTTATCCTGCCTGAAATGCTTTAGGAGTCTATCTAAGTTCTGCTCCTAGATCTTCTTGGTATCGCTTTAGTAATTTATTCATAATACCATCTATTTGCTTGTCTGTCAATGTAGCTTCCTCATTGCGCAAGGTGTAACTTACCGCATATGATTTCTTGCCATCGGGCAGACTTTTCCCAGTGTAAACATCAAATAGATTTACACTCTTTAGGAAATTATTTTCAGTTTGCAAAGCGATATCATAAATCTGTTTAAAGCTTATATTTTCGTTAACTAACAAAGCGTAATCGCGTTTTACCTCAGGGTACTTCGTAATTTCCTTAAAAACAATTTGATTGTTTAGAATCAATTCCAAAATAGTATCCCAATTAAAATCGGCATAAAGCACTTCTTCCTTAATATCGAATTCTGTTGCTACAGATTTTTCAACTATTCCCAGTGACACAATTTCATGACCTTCGATTTTTAGGCTGATTCCTTCGGAGAAAATAGTTCTGTCAGTGGGTTCTGATTGGAATTCTGGAAGGCCCAATCTGGTCAAAATACTAACCACAATGGATTTCAGATAAAAGAAGTCCGATTTTTTGGTGGGGGTGGTCCAGTTGTCTTCTGCTCTGTTTCCGGTAACAACAAGACTTAAATGCTTTTTTTCTTCTCTATTTTCTGGATATTGGTGGTATGTTTTACCAAATTCGAAGAATTTAAGATTGTGCATTCTTCTATTGGTATTATGCTCTACAGCCTCCAACCCAGTGAAAAGCATGGATTGTCTCATAACCGAAAGATCGGTGCTTAGAGGATTGAGCATGCTAATGGTTTGTTCCTCTTTTATATCCGCTGTTAATTTATTATAAAGGGGAGAGGTAAGACTGTTGGCTAATATCTCGTTAAATCCTTTGGCAGCCAGTAAATCACCTATGATATTTTGAATCTTATAATCCTCAAATTTGGATGTCGGGGCAATAGAAGCGTTGAGTTTTTCTGTGAACTCTACATTGTTATAGCCGAATATACGTAGTATTTCCTCAATTACGTCTACTTCTCGTTGTACATCTACCCTATAGAAAGGAATGGATAGTCCCAACCCGGACTCTGTAACGTTTTTTACCTTGATGTCTAGCGAGGCTAAAATAGATTTTATGGTGTCCTTAGGTATATCTTGACCGATTAATTTATTGATTTTGTCAAAGGTCAGGAATACATGGTAGTCGTCCTTTTTCTTTGGATAAATGTCCACGATGTCTGAAGTGACATCACCTCCGGTGATTTCGTGGATCAATAATGCAGCTCGTTTTAAGCAATATTCTACATTGTCTATATCAATCCCTCTTTCAAATCTAAAGGAAGCATCGGTACTTAGTCCGTGTCTTTTGGCAGTTTTACGGACACTAACGGGGTTAAAAAATGCGCTTTCAAGGAAAATACTATTAGTATATTCTGTAACTCCAGAATTTTCACCCCCAAAAACACCTGCAATACACAGTGGTTTTTCGGTATCGCAAATCATGAGGTCCTCTTCGCTCAAGGTTCTTTCAACACCGTCTAAGGTTGTAAATTTGGTGCCTTTGGGGAGCGTTTTAACGATGATTTTATTGCCTTTTATTTTAGCAGCATCAAAGGCATGTAATGGTTGTCCCAATTCGTGCAATACGTAATTGGTGGCATCCACTACGTTGTTCTTTGGGGTGATACCTATTGCCCTTAATCTATTTTTTAACCAATCTGGTGAGGGTTGTACTATAAGGTTACTAATTGTAATTCCGCAATACCTTGGTGCTAACTCACTTTTTTCTACCTCAACATCGATCTTTAAAGATCTATTAATGATATTGAAATTAGAAATGGGGGGCGTAATTAATTCCTTATGAATGTCTTTCTGCTTAAAACCAGCTTTAAGGTCCCTAGCAACACCAAAATGACTCATGGCATCGGCACGATTGGGAGTAAGGCCAATTTCAAAAACCTCATCGTTTTCCACGTCAAATATCTCTGAGCAAAGGGTTCCTGGCTTTAGGGTATCAGAAAGCACCAAAATGCCTTCATGTCCTTCCCCAATACCAAGTTCATCTTCCGCACATATCATTCCATGGCTCTCTTCCCCTCTAATTTTCCCTTTCTTTATAACCCAGGCTTCGCCTTCTTTGGTATATAATGTGGTCCCTATTGTGGCTACCGGTACTTTCTGGCCAACAGCAACATTGGGGGCTCCACAAACAATTTGTAAGGGTTGTTCTAGACCAATATCTACCGTTGTCAATTTTAATTTATCTGCATTAGGGTGTTTTATGCAGGTCATTACTTCACCTACCACAATTCCCTTTAGCCCACCTTTAATGGATTCGAAAGCGGAAATACCCTCAACCTCTAAACCTAAGTCTGTTAATAATTCCGCTGTCTTTTGAGAATCCCAGTCAATTTTTAAAAACTGTTTTAACCAGTTATACGATATTTTCATTGCTTATTTTTAGAGAGGTCAAATATAAAACAATGCAAGTAGACATTCAACAGGTAGCGCATTGAATTGTCTTATTTTTTATAGCTATGTCTTTTGTACTTTTAAACCTAGGATCGTGCGATTTTAAATTTACCTGAAACTTGAAATTAGAATTCTAGTAGTCAACCTTTAAAAGTTTGAGACCTATATTGTAGTTTTGTTCCTGAACAATAACCCTAAAGACATATTTAAAAGTGTATACCAAAAATCGAATTGCTCTAGTTTCTTCCTTGATGTTATTAATGCTTTCTTGTGTAGCTCCCCAAAATTCTAATTTAAAGGAGGGATTCTGGTTGGCAGAGCTCCAAACCTTGAATGATAAATACTTGCCTTTTAATTTTAAAATGATTCTTGATGAAAAAGGAAAATACACCCTAGAGCTTTACAATGCAGAGGAGATAATATATGTAGATGAGATTACAGTTAAAAAGGATTCCATTGTAATAAAACTACCGGTTTTTGAAGGTTATATTGCTGGGAAATTTACGCCAGATAGTATTAATGGCGTTTTTGTAATAGAATCTTTGGATAGGGTAGTGCCTTTTAGTGCCATTTTTGGAATAAACGAGCGGTTTGCCGATGGTAAGACACCAGAGTACAATATAACAGGTGATTGGGAAGCAGAATTTAGCCCCAATACCGAGGATAGTTATATGGCTAAAGGAATATTTAAACAGATAGGTAATAAGGTTCGTGGAACTTTTAGGACGGCAACAGGGGATTATAGGTACCTGGAGGGAGTGCTTCAAGGTGATTCCGTTAAGCTCTCTACTTTTGATGGAGCCCATGCCTATTTGTTTGCGGCGAAGGTTTCAGATAGCATTATGGAGGGTGAATTTTATTCTGGGAATCATTATATGGCGCCTTTTACGGCATTAAGGAATGAAAATTTTGAGTTGCCGCTTGGAGATGGAGTGACCTTTTTAAAAAAGGGATATGACAAGTTGGAGTTTTCCTTCCCTGATGCATCTGGAAAGATGGTGTCTCTAGACGATCCAGAATTTGAGAATAAGGTAGTTGTAGTGCAAATTATGGGAACCTGGTGCCCCAATTGTTTAGATGAAACCAAATTTTTGGTAGAATATTTGAAGGACAATGAGAATAAGGATGTCAGCGTAGTGGCTTTGGCCTTTGAATACGCAAAAACGCCGGAAGCGGCCTTTAAGGCGATTGACAGACTGGTAAAAAGAATCGGCGTGAAGTACCCCGTTTTATTAGCACAGTACGCTAGTTCCGATAAATCCTTAGCCGAGGATAAACTCCCAATGTTAAACCATATACTATCCTACCCCACTACAATAATGTTGGATAGAAAAGGAGTGGTCAGGAAAATCCATAGTGGATTTAATGGTCCCGCTACAGGGAACCATTATAGTAGTTTTAAAAGAGATTTTTACACTTATATGGATCAATTATTGGCTGAAAAGTAGAAAATGGGGGCTTGGGGAATATTTTATATAATGGTAGATTTCCCCAGTCCAATATTTTCGTAATTGTAATTGTAATTATCTTCCGAATCTATGATGTTTGCGGCGATAAAATCGCCTACCTCATTGGTGCCATACTTGCTGGAGACATTAAGATCCTGGGTAACTATTTGTTTTCTCATAGATTTATCCACAGCGGTCACAACCGACCTAGATTCCTCATGTAATCCAAAATGACTCAGCATCATTGCGGTAGATAGTATTGAGGCAACAGGATTGGCAATGTTCTTTCCTTCCGCTTGCGGGTATGATCCGTGAAAAGGTTCAAACATGGCATGATCGTTCCCTATAGAGGCAGAAGGCAATAATCCTTTGGTACCACATATTGCGCTCCCTTGGTCAGAAAGGATGTCCCCAAACATATTATCCGTTAATATAACATCAAAATGATTTGGATGTAGCATCATCTGCATGGCAGCATTATCCACAAAAAGGTATTCCAGTTGTACCTCTGGATAACTTTCCCCAATTTTGGAAACTACTTTACGCCATAGTCGAGAAGTTTCCAAGACGTTAGCCTTGTCTACCAAGGTTAATTTCTTTCTTCTATTTTTGGCGGCCTTAAATGCGAAATGGGCAATCCTACTGATTTCTTTTTCGGAATACTCACATAGGTCTGAAGCTAAGGTACCGTCTTTGCTCAATTTTTTCTCCCCAAAATATATTCCTCCGGTCAGCTCCCTATAGATAATGAAATCGGTTCCGAAAATGACATGCTTTTTTAAGGGCGATTTGTTTACCAGTGTAGGAAAGACTTTTACAGGTCTAATGTTGGCGAATAGTTCCAGCTCTTGTCTCAATTGAAGTAGGCCCTGTTCTGGACGTACCTTGGCACTAGGGTTCTCATCGTATTTTAGGGTACCAATAGTACCAAAAAGGATGGAGTCTGACGCCCTGCAGAGTGCTGTTGTAGCTTCTGGTAAGGGCTTACCATATTTTTCCATGGCCACGGCACCTATGTCTCCCTCCGTAAAGGTAAAATGATGGTGGAAGGTTTCCTCTACGGCACGTAGACATTTTATGGACTGGGCCAAAACCTCAGGTCCAATTCCATCTCCCCCTAAAACTGCAATTTTTAGATTCATTTATGCAATGCTTTCAATTGAAATACCACTTTTTACAATAATGTCATGGATGTCCTTGTCCAAAATTTCCTTTTGCCTGTCAGCGAACTTTAAAAACTCTTGATAAACTAGGTCTAATTGGGTTTTTGTAAGTTCATAACCTACAATTTTAGCACGGTATGCCAATGCTGCTCTTCCACTTCTGGCTGTTAGGACAATGGAGGATTCGTTGACACCAACATCGGCTGGATTTATGATTTCGTAGGTTTCCCTATTTTTAATAACCCCATCCTGATGGATTCCCGAACTATGGGCAAAGGCATTGGCACCAACGATGGCTTTATTAGCCTGTACCAATACACCCATTTTTTGAGATACCATTTGACTGGTATCATATAATAATTTACTGTTTATATTAGTATCAAGATTTAGAGTAGGATGCTGTCTTAGAATCATTACTACCTCTTCCAAAGAAGTATTCCCTGCCCTTTCACCAATACCATTGATGGTGCATTCTATTTGTCTGGCTCCGTTAATGACCCCTGCAATGGAGTTGGCTGTGGCCAATCCAAGATCATTATGGCAGTGGCAAGATAGAATTGCTTTGTGTATACCAGTAACGTTCTCTTTTAAATATTTTATTTTTGCCCCATATTCATCTGGCAGACAATATCCCGTGGTATCTGGAATGTTTAAAACGGTTGCACCAGCCTTTATCACAGCTTCACAAACCCTTGCCAAAAACTCGTTATCTGTTCTTCCGGCATCTTCTGCGTAAAATTCCACATCTTCCACAAAGGTCTTCGCGTATTTTACTGCAGCTACGGCCCTTTCAATAATGGCCTCCTTATTGGAATTGAACTTGAATTTAATATGTGAATCTGAAGTGCCAATCCCAGTGTGAATTCTTGGTCTTTTTGCCATTTGTAAGGCCTGGGCTGCTACTTCAATATCTTTTTTAACGGCACGGGTAAGCCCGCATACTATAGCATTTTTAACTAATTTAGAAATTTGATGAACTGAATTAAAATCCCCTGGACTGGAAATAGGAAAACCAGCTTCAATTACATCAACTCCCAAAAGATCTAATCTCTCGGCTATGATTAATTTTTGCTCTGTATCCAATTTACATCCGGGTACTTGTTCCCCATCCCTTAGCGTTGTATCAAATATATGTACCTTATCTTTGCTCATTATATTTACGTAATTTTATAGGCGCAATACGAATATAGGACCATTAGGTTCCATCGTTGTGGATTAAATTGAATATTTACAATGGTGATGAACTTTTTATAGTAGTTAAAACACTGATTATCAATCATATAAACCTTTTTTATTACGATGACAAATGCTCATAAAGATGCGTTATTTGTTTTGGTTAAATCGCTTTCAAAGTCAGAAAAACGTCAGTTTAAATTATACGTTGGTCGCTTGGGCGTTAATACCGATGCGAAATTTTTGGCACTATTTAATTTATTGGACAAAATTAAGGTCTATGATGAAAAGTTAATACTAGAAAATGGCATTGTTAAAAAAGCCCAATTGTCCAATCTTAAGGCACATTTGTACAAACAGATTCTAGTGAGCCTTAGACTAAATCCAGTTAACCAGAACATAAGGGTGCAGTTAAGGGAGCAGTTGGATTTCGCCACTATACTTTATCAAAAAGGCCTATATAAACAAAGTTTAAAAATTTTGGATAAGGCGAAGGCTACTGCTATAGAAAATGAGGAGAAGAACGTAGCCTATGAGATTGTGGAACTGGAAAAAGTTATTGAGACCCAATACATTACCCGAAGTATTCCCGATAGGGCAGATGAGCTTGCGGTACAGGCAAAGCAATTATCGGAACAAAATGTAATGACTAGTAAGCTTTCAAACCTCTCCTTACAATTATACGGACAAATGCTTAAAATAGGCTATGTACGTAGCGACGAGGATTTTATAAGGGTGAAGAAATATTTCGATAAGCACCTGCCTAAAGTCAAATTGAAAGATCTTGGCTTTCGTGAAAAATTATGGTTATATAAGGCCCATCTTTGGTATAGTTTCTTAACCCAAGATTTTTTGTCCTGTTATAAGTATTCTAGTAAATGGGTGGACCTATTTTACGAGAACAAGGAGATGATTCATCTTAACCCAGTATTCTTTCTAAAAGGGAACCATTATTTGTTGGAATCCTTATTCTATGTTAAGTATAGCTCTCAGTTTAAAGAGACATTGGAGCAATTGGAGGAAATTGTGGTCAGTAAAGATTTTCCTGCCAATGACAATATTGCGTCACTTGCTTTTATCTATATCAATTCCAACAAGTTGAACCTTCATTTTATGGAAGGGAATTTTGAAAAGGGGTTATATCTGGTTAAAATTATAGAATATGGGATTGGCAAACACAAGGATCGGATAGACGAACACCATATTATGATACTGTATTACAAAATTGCCTGTCTCTATTTTGGAGTGGGAGACAATAAGACCTGTATACAATATTTAAAACGTATCATTAACAATAAGAACCTGAAAATGCGCGAGGATCTCATGTGTTTTTCTAGGGTTTTAAGTTTAATAGCGCACTATGAAGCCGGTATGGATTACCATTTGGAGGTTCAACTAAAGAGCACTTATAAGTTTTTGTTGAAAATGAACGACCTCCATGCGGTACAGAAGGAAATGCTCAAATTTTTAAGACGTTTGGGAGATATTTTTCCCCATGAATTACCTAATGAATTCCAAAAGCTTTATATAGAATTAAAAAAATATGAAAACCATCCATATGAAAAACGAGCTTTCTTGTACTTGGATATAATTTCTTGGTTGGAAAGCCACTTACAGAATAAACCAGTTGCACAAGTTATACGGGAGAAGGCAGCATCCAATACCAGATAAACTTAAATATTACATACATGCGTCCCATAGGCTCTCCTTGGGTAAGGGGGCAACTAACTCTAAAAGCTCTTTTTTAACAGGATGAACAAAGGTTAATTTTCTGGCATGTAAATGTATACTGCCATCTTTATTACTCCTGTCCGAACCATATTTTAAATCTCCTTTTATAGGGCATCCCAATGCTGCTAACTGTGATCGGATCTGATGGTGCCTCCCTGTTTTTAAATCGATTTCTAAAAGAGTATAACGGTCCAGTTTCTTCACGACTAAATAGTCTAAAATTGCCTTCTTACTGTCTGGCACCTCGTTTTTATGGGCGTAAGATTTATTTTGTTTCGGATTGCGCTTTAACCAATGCACTAAGGTGTCATTTTCCTTTTCCGGATATTTTTTAACAATGGCCCAATAGGTTTTTTTAGCGTCCTTTTCCGCAAATAACTTATTTAACCTGGGCAATGCCTTTGAGGTTTTTGCAAATACGACTATACCAGTGGTGGGCCTGTCCAGTCTATGGGCCACACCAAGGTAAACGTTACCAGGCTTATTGTGTTTAATTTTCAAGTATTCTTTAACCACTTCACTTAAGGGAGTATCTCCGGTCTTATCTCCCTGTACAATATCGCCCGCCCTTTTATTTATGGCAATTAGGTGATTGTCCTCAAAGATTACCTGTAAATTGGAGGGGTTGGAATGTTCTTTCTGTACGTCTACTGACACTGCGGATCTGGATAAAGGGTTTAAATAGATTTCTTGCCGACTATTTGTAGCGACTAGTACTGTTCTTCATCGTTAGGGAAGTCCTTAGTTTTTACGTCTTCTACATATTGAGAAATGGCATTGCTCATTTCTTCGTAAAGATTTAGGTATCTACGTAAAAATCTAGGATTAAATTCTTGTGTAATTCCCAATAAATCATGCACCACCAATACTTGTCCATCTACTCCATTACCCGCACCTATGCCTATTATGGGGATAGAAACACTTTCTGCTACCTCTTTGGCCAGTGTAGCGGGGATTTTTTCGAGGACAATGGCAAAACAACCTGCTTTTTCCAGCATTTTGGCATCATCCTTTAATTTTTGTGCCTCGTCCTTTTCTTTTGCCCTAACGGTGTAGGTGCCAAATTTGTAAATAGACTGTGGAGTAAGGCCTAAATGCCCCATTACGGGAATACCTGCGTTTAAAATTCGCTTAACAGACTCCTTAATTTCTTGTCCGCCCTCAACTTTTACGGCATGGGCTCCACTTTCTTTCATGATGCGAATAGCAGATCGCAAAGCCTCCTTAGGGTCACTTTGATAACTGCCAAAAGGAATATCTACAACAACAAGTGCCCTGTGCACTGCCCGAATTACGGAAGAAGCATGATAGATCATTTGATCCAAGGTGATGGGTAGGGTAGTCTCATGACCGGCCATTACATTACTGGCAGAATCGCCAACCAATATTACATCTACATTGGCAGCGTCCACAATTTTCGCCATAGAATAATCATAAGCGGTCAGCATGGATATTTTCTCGCCGTTTTGCTTCATATCAACAAGCGATTTTACAGTAACTCTTTTGTATTCTTTTTTGGCGACAGACATGTAATTTTTTTTAGATCGATAAAAGTAAGGAGATTTGTTGTAAAAATTGATGGTATTCATAGGACTTTGTGGATAAGGCCTTTGTTTTTAACTTATTTTTGATAGAGGATCCATAAATTTATCCAAATGTGATTAATACCCAAGGGTCATGGAAAATTATCTAAATCACTGGCACTAGGCGTAAGGAGAAACGCCCATATAAAATATTCAATTTTTACCTGACTCGATTGTTGGCTGTCGAATTTCAGAAATTGACAGTAAATATTTGCTTCATTGGGTGCCCCGATTTATTGGAAATACTTCGGTTAAAAGCAATTTTTTCACCATTGTGGGACCAAACCGGATTTGTAGGCGGATTGGTGGATGGTTTCGTTATTATTTCTCCCTTTTTATCCCCTATTTTTAGTAGGACTAAAGCATTGTCCCAAATGTATATCAAGCTATTTTTTTTTGGATGCCATCGAATTCCACCCATCACATTGGTAGCATGAAAGGTTTGTTGAAGGGGCGTGCCTCCAATTGGTGATAGGGTAAATACCTGTTTAATATTTTGATTGTCCTTGGCGACAAAACCCAATAAACTACCATCAAAAGATGATCGTACAATTCCCTCACAACCGGGAAAATCTCTTTTGGCAGTGAAGGTCAGCCTTCGTTGTTGGGCACCTTTTGGAGGAGAGGGCATGGTGGTGGCCGTGCCTTCCAAGGGACCAATTCCTGCAATGCTGATGTCGGCAGGGATATCCACTATAAATACTTCATCAACGGCTACTCCTTTGGTGTTTTTCACCGTACCTATAAAGGCTCGGGCCCGTTGAAGATCGCCATTTATTTTTTGATATCCGGAATGTCCAACCCAACTGTCACCGGTGGCCTTATTGATCTGGTCGCTACCCGGTAAGGGATCGGGAACTACGGTTACAACGAGGGCGCTAAACCACTCCCCAGAAAAATCTTCTCCCGTATTGGTTTGGGAAACGGCTACAGTTATATTTTTTTTGGATACGCCTATAGTTCTTAGGTTATAAGGAAGTCCCGTTTTGTCTTCCATTTTTTTCATTAGGGCATCATTATAGGTATAGCCAATCCATTGCCCGTCACCGCTAAATTCATGTCGGTGTGTTCCTCCACGTAGTGCCCCAGGTGTAAAAGGGATAGAAGTATCCCTAGCATCCATAAAAATGGGTAGGTTTGGGGTGTTGTCATTGACGATTACCCCGGTCCTTCGCCATTGCTCATAAGGTTGATTTGGACTACAGTTTTTAAGGCCGTGGATAAACACGACTTCGTTATCGGTATGACTATAGCTGACAGCACCTACCCCAGGACCATAGACTGTATTTTGATTTAATTGGTAAAGGACTTTTTTTTCCCCAGTCTCTACCTTTACTTTTTCAATCTTACCATTGGTCCCAATTCCGCCTTCGACTGTTCTGGTATCGTACACCAACCATTGGTCGTCTGGCGAGAAATTATCGTTATTGTCTAAATCGTGATTATAGGATAGATCGTTCGTAAGTTGATGCTCCTCTTTATACTGTTTTTGGTCGCAGCTATTCAATATCATATTTATTGCTATTAGAAGTAATAGGGACCTCTCTTGGAATAGTATTTTTATTAATATTGATAAACCTACCATTTTTTTAGGGTGATATTACTTTGGGAAATAATTGGTGTTTATTGTCTAGAAAGCTGATATAATATGGTTATGCTTTATTAAGATCTAAATTAGAAAGGTTAAAAAGTAAAAGGATACTAATAAAAATACTATACCGTCCGATATCAAATACCAAAGACGCGTGATGTATAGTTTGTTGTTAAAATTGATTTAGCGAAGTCAACTTCGCTAAATCAATATCTAAAAGTCTTCTTTTTAATTATTTGGTAATACGTGCTTTAGGTCTGCTGTCGTTAATCGAGTTTTCAGTTACGCTTACCTGCAGGCAGTTAGGCGCAATTTCCGATTCTGGAATAAATGTTAGTTAAAGCTCGCTTTCAGGGCCCGGATCTAGTGACTCAATATTCAGTACTTCATACTACGTACTAATGACTAATTAACCGGTGCACTGATCACACCCAAATATCTTCCCATCCAATAGGGGAGGAGCCAAATATCCCCTGCAGAATATTCTTCTCCGCCATCCTTTCCAATCCTGTCTAACCGAAACATATTGCCATTGTGGCGTTGTACAGGCCTTTCATCCGGTGGCAACACTTCGGTGATAGTTTGATTTCTAAAATTGGGTTCCATAAAGGTGATGTCCTTTCTGTGACTGTTCATAATATCCCAAGTCACGAGATCCATAGGGTGCTCCCTAAGATACCATGCAGCTTCTTCTAGATCAAATTCTTGTGTGCCTGTCAATGCAGTCATAATATTCCAAGCGCCTTCTTTTTCTGGTCTTTCAATTTCCCAGTGGTCTATGATAGCTTCCTTGAATTTTGTTTTAAGGGTATCGTTAAAGGCATACTTATACAGGCCCCAATATCCTACAAAATACATTTCGTCGTCGGAATGGTTCCAGGATTCAGATAGCATTTTACTCCAGTCGTCCGCATCATCCGGAGCCATGGCAACATCTTTCATAGGCCACATAAGGTTGTCTAAATACCCGTGATTTTCCATTAGGTCGAAGGCTTTCTCCTTATACTTTTCTTTACCAGTAAAATGATAGGCCGTTTGCAACATCCCAATAATATTGGAAGCATTTATCTTTCTATCGCCCACCATCTTGGGGCGTGCATTTACATATTCAGGGTTCCATCTTCCCCAAGTGGTAGGTTTGCCATCAAAGTCCACCATATACATGTCATTCCTCACGATGTGGCTCATAAGGGTGTCAATCAGCACAATGGCACGGTCCTTCAACTCGTTATCCATTAGTTCTGCCATTACACCATAGGCAAATATATGGCCTATAGCCTCATCACTGCTGGTAGTAGATTTCCAGTCCCATTCAGGATCATCTGTATGCTGCCATCTTTCAGGATCTCCTAGACGTTCTATATACCCACTGCGCTCAAAGGAACGGGAAGGGAATCCGGGAACTTTATTTATATTGAAAAGACGTTCCATGGCATCCATAGATTCCATACAGTTCTGCAGGGCATCTTCCGATTCTGTAACGGCATAACGGAATACTTCTCCTGCCAAACACATTGTCGTCCAAAGTCCATCGTTATCGGAATCAGAAAGTCGGCCAGAATCAATATTTCCATTATCCAGATCCACTAGTGAGGAATTAAACCCTAAGCGAATGTGCCTATTCCGAACTTGTTTTTCATAATACTGTGCTTTATCATAAAGGGTCATTTCCTTATATACAATCTGACCTAGTCCAGCATCGGTAAGGATTAGGATAGAACCATCGTTTGCTTTTGAAATATGATTGACCATATTTCCCGGCAACCACCTTTTCCCGTAATAGTAATTAAATTTGCCGTCTTCCCTCAACATAAAAGCACCTTTTGTAGAGCCAAACCATAGATTTCCATCTATATTCTCTATATAAGTTATTTCTGTCCACGGTAAATTTTTATGGGTTTCCCCAATTTTTTTCCCAGTGTCCGATGCTACTTCCATATATCCATCCAAGGTGCCGACAATTAATTTGTTGCCTAAAATGGCCAAGGAATTAAATTTTTCCCCTTTAAAAATTGTTGTCAAGGTTTGCTTTTGGGGATCAAAAGCAGCAATTGAATTTTTCCCCAGGATATAGAAAGTGTTGGAGTTGTGGTCAAATTTAATAGTAAGTACAGTATCATTGGCGAATGCCCCTGTCCATGAATTATTGCTTTTGGATACATATTGAAGGGTCCCACCGTCGCTTATTAAAAAACCAAAATCCTTTCCAGCAGAAAAAATGGTGGCCCTGGGTAAATTGTGTTTTAGATATAAGGTTCCTGCCCAAGCATTGCTTAGTACCGCTTTATCATCTAAATAAATAAATTGATTTTTGTACAGAGTAATGGCGGTAATTTTTTTATCAGTTAGTGGTCTGTAGGTTTTATCCTCCATTAGAATTCCTGGATAAAGGAATTGACCGTCGTGGGTGCGTAGTATGCCTTGTGAGGAAGCAACCTGAATTAATTGATTCCTATCCATATGGGCCGAAAATAAGTTTAGGTCTTCCTTATTGATTGCATATTTAATGCTGTAATCCTGAGGGTAGGGGACATCCTTATATACTGGCATGGATGCGGTTGAATCATCTTGCTTTGGAGCTTTTGCACAGGCAAGGGATAGCAACAGGAGGGACCATGCTAAATTTTTGAAATAAGTTCTCATGTCAATATAAATTTTGGTTGATTAAAAGAGCACATTTTACTCCATTACAAAATAACCTTGTTTACGATTACTATACCTCGTATATTTTACATGATTTACATTGTATTTTGACTTAATTATCAGAATGCGACATTTCTATGTAGTCAGGATGTTAGGATTATTGAGATTAACAATTTGAAAATGAGTTAATGTGAAGATTTGGAAATGGATACTAATGGTTCATGTAGCAATGGAAACAATGTAAAAATGGAACAATGGGGTAGTTTTAAAATGAGTTAATTTGAAGATGTGCTAATTTGAAGATTTGAAATTAAACTAATGTAGTAGTGTACTAATAAGTTGGTTTAATAAAGTTCATTTTTTAAGGCCTGAGGGGGGACTCAATACACCCTGCATGATACGAATCAAAATCAACAATCACTTAAATACACTCCTACAGCAAGGCCTCCTTCCGAGGTTTCCTTGTATTTGGTACTCATGTCTTTGGCGGTTTCCCACATAGTGTTCACTACCTTGTCTAGGGGGACCTTAGCATTTGAAGGGTCTGAGTCCAGTGCTAGTTCCGCCGCATTAATAGCCTTTATGGCACCCATGGAGTTGCGTTCTATGCATGGAATCTGCACCAATCCACCTATGGGGTCACAAGTGAGTCCGAGGTGGTGTTCCATAGCAATTTCTGCTGCCATTAGCACCTGTTCTGGGGTGCCGCCCATAAGTTCGGTCAAGGCTGCAGCTGCCATAGAGGAAGAAACTCCAATTTCGGCCTGACACCCACCCATGGCTGCAGAGATGGTGGCACCTTTCTTGAAGATACTGCCTACTTCTCCCGCAACAAGCAGAAATTGTTTTATGTGATCAAAGCTAGCTTCGTGGTTTTCAATTACCATATAATACATGAGAACAGCTGGGATAACTCCTGCACTTCCGTTGGTGGGAGCAGTTACCACTCTTCCCAAAGAGGCGTTTACCTCATTGACACTAAGTGCAAAACAACTCACCCACTTAAGGATAGAACGAAATTTCACCTCTGTTTTACGTATGGTCTGTAGCCATTCCTCCGGAGTGGAGTAGGGATGGTCCCCAATTAATTTTAAATGTGAGTCGTATGCCCTTCTCCTAACGTTGAGGCCACCGGGCAAATGGCCTTCGGTATGACAGCCAGTGTACATAGAACCTAACATGGTATCCCAGATATGATGTAAGCCTTCATCTATTTCCGCATCGGTACGAAGGGAACGTTCGTTTTCCAGAACTAGTTCCGAGATGGATTTTTGCTCAGTTTTACAAGCTGCCAAAAGTTCTACCCCGTTTTGTATAGGAAACGGAAAGGTTTTAAATACTTTAATATTTTTTTTGGAGATGGCCCTTTCTTCTTTTACTACAAATCCCCCACCAATAGAATAATAGGTTTCCTTGATTTTCTTGCCATTAGCGAGTGTAGCTTTAAAGATCATTCCATTGGCATGAAAGGGTAGGAATTCCCGAACAAAGACAATGTCTAACTTAGGGTCGAATGGAAGTTCCAGAGTATTGTTTAAACGAAGTATTTTTAGTTCCTTAATTTTTTGAATGATTCCCTCTATATTTTCAATGGGCACGGTTACTGGATCGGCACCTGTTAATCCCATCATTAAAGCGATGTCGGTAGCATGTCCTTTCCCTGTAAGGGCCAAGGAGCCGTAAGCTTCTATCCGTATACTAGTTATGGAGTGAAATACATTTTTCGCATTTAGCTCCCCTATAAATCGTTCTGCGGCACGCCACGGCCCTAAAGTGTGGGAACTAGATGGTCCAATCCCAATTTTGAGCATGTCGAAAACACTGATGCATTCCATCTCCCTATCTATCTTTTATTGACAGGTAAATATAGGACTATAAATTGGGTTTTGTGGCCTACCAAATGCTATGTGTTGAAATTAGGGTGGCCTTTTCTAGAGTAGTAATAATTAACAATATTCTGTTCACTGTGTACTGTTTTCATGATCTTCGAGATCTTTACGTAAATCCAATTTTCTAAAAGTTGGGGAAATGGCTCCAGTAAAGAAAACCGTTGCCAGCGTCATACAACCACCAAAGACCACAGCGGTAACAGTTCCCATTAGCTTGGCGGTAAGTCCACTTTCAAAAGCGCCCAATTCGTTAGAGGAACCTACAAACATGGAATTTACAGAGGCTACCCTACCGCGCATATGGTCGGGTGTCCTTAATTGTAGGATGGTTTGCCGTATAACCATGGAAATGCCATCTGTAACCCCACTTAAAAACAAGGCAATTACCGACACCCAAAACCAGGTAGAAACACCGAAAACAATGATACAGATTCCAAATCCAAAAATAGCCCCCAATAATTTCATTCCAGCATTTTTATTTAAGGGGAAATGGGCTGAGGTGAACATTATGATCAGGGCACCTACTGCCGGAGCGGCCCTTAAAACACCAAAGCCTTCTGGGCCTACTTTTAAAATGTCTTGGGCATAGATGGGGAGAAGTGCCACAGCGCCACCAAAAAGGACCGCAATCATATCCAATGTCAACGCACCAAGAATAATTTTGGTGCCAAATACAAATTTAATCCCTTCTTTAAGGCTTTTTATCACCGGTTCCCCGATATTAGGATTTAAGATGGGCTTTTTTTTGATTTTGGTAAGCGTAAGTATGGCCATTAAAGAAAAGGAAAATATAAGGCACATGGACCAGTGCACCCCAATCCAGTTAATACTAAATCCTGCTAAGGCCGGTCCCAACACTGCACCCATTTGCCATACTGAACTGCTCCATGTTGCAGCGTTTGGATACACTTTTTTTGGTACGATTAATGCGAACAGCGAAAAAATAGTCGGTCCTAAAAAAGCGCGAACTATTCCACCTAGGAAGACTAAAAAATAAATGGAGTACAATATTTTATTTTTGGACCAATCGCCCACTACAACTGGCCAAGTCAATAAAAAAAGCCCCAGACTGATCACAGAAAAGCCTAAAATGCATTTTATAAGCAATCCCTTTTTTTCTTTTTGATCTACAATATGCCCAGCGAAAAGTGCTAGGGAAACTGCAGGTATTACTTCCATAAGACCTATAATTCCTAGGGATAAAGGATTCTTGGTGAGGGAGTATACCTCCCATTCTATAACAATGAATTGCATGGACCATGCGAATACCATTGCAAAACGCACCAACAAAAAAATATTGAATTCCTTGTATCTTAATGCGGCATAAGCATCGTTCCTGGTCATTGGTCTAATAGTTGATTCCTAAGAAATTGGAGGATCTAATTTATTGTTTATTTATGAATTCAACATTACCACATGCATACCCCTTATAACCCCTTATTTCCATAAAAATACCCAAAATTCTGTAAGCTAAAGTCCGTGTTCTCGGGCCTTGCCCTAGGGAAGGACTCAATACTCAGTTCTACTACTAAATCGTCCTATAGTTTTTTTACAAACTTAGTCAGGATCACAATTTGTTGTCCATCTACCTTACCTTCTATAAATTCTGCATTTTCGTGATCCAAGGAAACACGTCTTACGGCAGTTCCTCTTTTGGCGATCATACTAGATCCCTTTACTGGTAAATCTTTTATAAGTACCACACTGTCCCCAGCTTCAATTACTACACCATTGCTATCGCGATGAATAATTTGATTTTCGGAAGGGGCACCTTCCCCAGTGGCTTTGGCCCATTCCAACTCATCCTCTTCTAGATACATCATATCCAAAAGATCTTGTGGCCAACCTTCATTTCTAAGCCTGCTAAGCATTCTCCAGGCAATAACTTTTACAGGAGTATGTTCGCTCCACATACTATCATTTAAACATCGCCAATGATTTGGATCAGTGTTATCTGGATTCTCTACCTGATCCTTACAGATAGAACACGCCAAAAGACTGCCATCTAATCCATTATTTTTTGCAGGTTGAACTTCTAATACTTCTAATTTTTCGGTGCTGGTACAGAGCTCACATTTATGATTGCTTCTTTTTCCCAATTCGCGCTCAATATTCATTATTATATATTTTAGAGCAACAAAATTACACGAATTGTATTAATAGGCGCTATATAAGCTTGAAAAATAGGGTTTTGGAACACGCTAATTATTTAATCCCATTTCTCTAGTAAAAATGTGACTTTCCAATGTTTATAAGTTCTAAGTTTTACGATTCCTTAAGAAGGTAAAGCGGGCTATTTTTGCACCCCTCTAAAAAGAATTATACATGCTAAAAGTAGGCGATAAGCTATATAATGTTAGTCAGAATGGATTCAGCGATTTTATGCGATATACCTTTTCTGAAGTTGTGCGATTGACTAAAACCTTGGCTATTTTGGAAAATGGTGAAAGAATAAGAAATATCAAGACTACCTCGGCGCTAGATAACGATTTTTGTTATTCCCAGGCCAACAACCGATGGGTTTACTGGTATTTGGTTTCCGAAGAAATACTGCAGAGAGCAGAAGCGGAAAATGAAAAAATAGCCGTGAGGGATTGGTTTGCTGATCGCTCCTTTAGTTTGGAAGAAAAGAGAATGATCTATAGGCTGTTCAAAGAAAAGGGAATATTGAGCAATAATGAAAACCCCAAGGAACACTCTTTAGATCCTTTTCAATAGATTAACCAATCTGGAGGGGTGCCTAATGGCATAGTACAATCCTATACATAGATTTCCAACACAAACTTACCCGCTTCTACTCTAAATGGGCTGTTTGCGTTGATTGCCTTATTAAATTCCAATAAAATCCTTCAACAAATGAAAATATTGGGCTATATCAAGTTATGGCTTCCTATTTTTCTTCCTATAGTAAATTCATAACAAAAAACGAACTCACTGTTAAATATTGATAGTTTATATAAAATCACTATTTTTAGAAACGGATTAGAGATAATTAAATGGGGCTTATGTTTTTTGGAAGTCCAATAGCCCATCTATTTTCTGGCAATATATTCTTAAAAACTATTGGTAGAACTTGCCATACTTTAATTCAGGATTCCTTTCTCGGCAGCGGATAAATGATGCTTCTGAAAGGATCAATCAATTTAGACTGAAATTAGTAAACATTAAATAAAAACGAGTTTTATATGAAACGACGAAATTTTGTTCAATATGCGGGATTGGGTGCCGGGGCTTTATTGATGCCATCTCTTTTTATGGGAAATAATATTCCCGAGCAGGCATTGTTAGAACCTGGCATGGATAAGATCACCAAAAAAATCATGGCCGATGTGGCCTTAAACACAGCAAAGTCGCTAGGGGCCACTTATGCGGATGCCAGAATTGGCAGATACCTCAATCAGTATGTGTTTACTAGGGAAGATAAGGTACAGAATGTGGTAAATACAGAATCTTTTGGGATTGGTATCAGGGTAATCGCTAATGGGACATGGGGTTTTGCCTCTACAAATAATGTTTCCCAAGATGGTATTAAAAAAGCTACTGAAAAGGCGGTCGCCATTGCCAAAGCGAACTCCAAGATTCAGAAAGATCCAGTAAAGCTGGCCCCGGTTATGGCTTATGGAGAAGTTTCATGGAAAACACCGATTAAAAAGGATTTTAAGGAAGTTCCAGTTTCGGAAAAGGTAGATCTTTTGTTGAGTTCCAATGCAGCAGCAATGGAAAATGGAGCAAATTTCGCCAATTCTGCACTATTTATGGTCAATGAGCAGAAATATTTTGCTTCCACCGACGGTTCTTATATCGATCAAGATATTCATCGTATTTGGCCAACTTTTGGAGTAACCGCGGTAGATCGTGTAGCAGGCAAGTTTAAATCGCGACAGGCATTAAGCGCACCAATGGGTATGGGGTATGAGTATATGGACGGTTTGGATTCCGAGAAATTGGAGGGTCCAGCCGGACTTATTTTGTATAGAAATAGTTATGATATGATTGAGGATGCTGCTATGGCGGCAAAGCAAGCAAAGGAAATGCTTACTGCCAAATCTGTGGATCCTGGTAAATATGATCTAGTATTGGAGCCCAACCACTTGGGATTGACCATTCATGAATCTGTGGGACATCCATTGGAACTGGATCGGGTACTTGGTTATGAGGCCAATTACGCGGGAACCAGTTTTGCAACCTTGGATAAGTGGAAGTCAAAGGATTTTCAATACGGAAGTGATATTGTAAACTTGGTAGCAGATAAAACTCAGCCCGGCTCGTTAGGAGCAGTAGGGTATGATGATGAAGGGGTTAAGACCAAGAAATGGGATCTTGTCCGTAACGGTATCCTGACCAATTATCAGG
Source organism: Arenibacter antarcticus (assembly GCF_041320605.1). Classification (NCBI taxonomy): domain Bacteria; kingdom Pseudomonadati; phylum Bacteroidota; class Flavobacteriia; order Flavobacteriales; family Flavobacteriaceae; genus Arenibacter; species Arenibacter antarcticus. The sequence goes on along the minus strand of NZ_CP166679.1, from coordinate 4,610,055 downwards.
CAATCCGGGATCAAGTGCATATGATAGATCAGAATGAATCCCATGGTTGTTGTTATGCACAGAGTTGGAACGATGTACAGTTTCAACGTATGCCCAATGTTTCTTTAGAACCAGGCAAGGATAAATATTCCATACACCAAATGATCAAAGATGTGGAGAAAGGTATCTATATCGTAGGAAGAGGTTCATATTCCATAGATCAACAACGGTATAACTTCCAATTTGGAGGCACCGTATGTTACGAGATAAAAAATGGGGAAATCGTTGGCATGTTAGATGACGTTGCTTATCAATCCAACACACAGGAGTTTTGGAATTCCTGCGTTAAAATATGTGATGAAACCGATTATCGCCAATTTGGATCATTTTTCGATGGGAAGGGGCAGCCCTCCCAAGTCAGTGCGGTATCACATGGGAGTGCTACTTCCAGATTTAAAAACGTTAACGTAATCAATACCGGTAGGACTATCTAACATATTTTACGACAAATAATTTTAATATTATGGCAATATATACAAAGGATGAAGCTAAGCGTATCATGGAAAAAGCAATGAGCTTTTCCACAGCGGATGCTTGCGAAATTAATATGAATGGCAGTGAGAGTGGCAATATTAGATATGCCCGGAATACGGTTTCTACCTCTGGTCACCGATCAAATCAAAACTTGTCTATACAATCTAGCTTTGGTAAAAAATCTGGTACAGCTACTATAGATGAGTTCGATGATGTTTCTTTGGAAAAGGTGGTTAGAAGAGCAGAGGAACTGGCTAAATTATCGCCTGAAAACCCTGAATTTATGGAGCCATTAGGTCCGCAGTCCTATGACGACTCCATTAGTTATAATGAGGAAACAGCAAATATAACCCCGGAATATCGGGCCAATGTGGCCAGTAGTAGTATTGACCCAGCAACAATGAATGAGGTGACGGCTGCAGGGTTTTTTAACGACTCTTCAGGATTTAGTGCGATGATGAATTCTAACGGGCTTTTCGCCTATAATAAATCAACGGATTCTGATTTCACCGTAACTATGAGAACCAATGATGGTACCGGTTCCGGATGGGTATCCAGGGATTTTAACGATATAACTAAATTTGATGCTTCAGAAGCCTCAAAAATTGCCATGGAGAAAGCTTTGATGTCCAAGGAGGCGAAAGCGATAGAACCAGGGAGATATACGGTAATCTTAGAACCCGCGGCTTCCGCAGATTTGCTTCGCAATATGTTTGGTTCTTTCGATTCTAGAAGAGCGGATGAGGGAAGAAGCTTTATGTCCAAAGATGGGGGCAATAAATTAGGTCAAAAGATTGTAGACGAAAGGGTGAATATTTGGTCAGATCCCCTGCATCCCGAAGTCCCAACAGCTACTTGGAATGGAGAAGGACAACCCCTTAAGAAAATGAGCTGGATAGAAAATGGGGTGGTAAAAAACCTTTCTTATAGTCGATATTGGGCAGAACAGAAAGGCGTTAGCCCTGTGCCTTATCCTTCCAATTTTATTATGGAAGGTGGTTCGGCATCCTTGGAAGACCTGATAAAAGACACTAAAAAGGGAATTTTGGTTACCAGATTGTGGTACATTAGAAGTGTAGATCCGCAAACATTGCTTTACACTGGTCTTACACGTGATGGAACTTTTTATATTGAAAATGGAAAGATTAAGCACCCTGTGAAAAACTTTAGGTTTAATGAAAGTCCTATAATTATGCTGAATAACCTTGAAACCCTTGGGAAACAGGTTAGGATGAACGGTGATTTAATCCCTTATATGAAGGTTAGGGATTTTACCTTTACTAGCTTGTCCGATGCCGTATAGAACAAATTAATACTGTTAAACTGGTTGCTATGACATTCATAAGTAACCAGTTTTTTATTTTCCATGGTAAGGTTTTTATAGCACCTTAATGTGGGAACATTAGTACGATAAATAACTTAAGGAACCTACATAAGCATTGAGCAATAAGTTTTTTTTTACGAGATTACAATATGAATCAGGAAATTGGGATGTGGATCAGCGTATGCCTTCCAACCTACTTAATTCTTTGGTAGAGTATACTACCTTGGCGGTAGATACCCGAGAAAATATTATTCCTTTGGCAAGTGATGATATTTTTGAGTGTCCCTTTTGCTATATTTCTGGCCATAAACTAGTACAGTTTACCAAAAAAGAAAGGGAGAACTTTGAAAAGTATGTACGGAATGGTGGATTTGTCTTTGCCGATGATTGCAATCACGATATAGATGGTTTGTTCGCAAAATCTTTTGAACGCCAGATGGATGATATTTTTGGCACGGGGACACTGAAAAAAATTCCGAATGACCATGAGCTCTATTCTATTTTTTTTGAATTTGAAGACGGTCCGCCTACAACCTCACAGGAACTCAACGGTTGGGGCGATGATTTGGTACACGAGTATTTAAAGGCTATTGAAATAGACGGAAGAATTGGTGTGTTATACAGTAATAAGGACTATGGCTGCGAGTGGGATTATGATTTTAGAAATAAACGCTGGTATAAAATAGACAATACCCGCTTTGGAGTAAATATTGTGATGTACGCACTTACTTCTTAAATAGAAAATAAATGGATAAGGAATTGATGGATATAAAAACCGAGATAGACCAACTAACCGCTAAACTTCTGGATCTTAAAAACGAGATTGCCAAGGTAATAGTTGGGCAGGAAGAAACCATAGAGCAGTTGATGATTGCCTTTTTAGCGGGAGGGCATGCCCTTTTAGAAGGGGTTCCCGGTTTAGCAAAGACATTAATGATCAAGACGCTGGCACAGGCCATAGATTTAAAGTTTAAGCGCATCCAATTTACCCCCGATCTTATGCCATCAGATATCATAGGAACCGAAATTTTAGAGGAGGACCACAGTACGGGAAGAAAGTTTTTCGAGTTTAACAAAGGTCCAATTTTCGCCAATATTATTTTGGCGGATGAGATCAACAGGACCCCTCCAAAGACCCAAGCGGCCCTATTGGAAGCTATGCAGGAGTTTGAGGTAACCTATTCCGGGAAGACCTATAAATTGGATAGGCCCTTTTTTATTCTAGCTACCCAGAACCCCATTGAACAATCTGGTACCTTCCCATTGCCCGAAGCCCAACAGGATCGATTTCTTTTCTATATTAAAATAGCATATCCCACAGCTCAGGAGGAAATACAAATTTTAAAGCACACTACCGGAATAAAGGATCAAGTCATACAAGCTGTTATAAGCGGGGAGGAGATACTTAAATTACAAAAACTAGTTAGAGAAGTACCTATTAGTGATAAGCTGGTAGAATATGTAAGTATGGTTGTAAGGGCTACAAGGCCAGAAACCACCAGCGAAGCGTATGTAAAGGAATGGGTAAGTTGGGGTGCCGGGCCGCGTGCCGGCCAGGCGATGATCCTAACTGCCAAGGCTAGGGCATTACAACAAGGCAGACTTTCAGTAACCTTGGATGATGTTAAAAAAGTAGCTTTGCCAGTATTGAGACATAGGATAATAGTGAATTTTAAAGCTGAGGCGGAAGGCATTACTTCAGACATGGTCACCCAACACCTTTTAAAGTCCACTGCAATTACAAACTAAGTACACTAACAAGTGAAGCAAGATTATCATCAGCTATTACAGCCCGAAATAATTAATAGTATCTCTGGGCTTTCCCTTATTGCCAAGGTTATTGTGGAGGGGCATTTTACTGGCTTAAATCAAAGTAGAAGAGTAGGGCAGGGGCTTCAGTTTAGTCAGTATAGAGCGTACCAGCCCGGTGATGATATGCGCCTAATGGATTGGAAAATGTTGGCTAGATCGGGTCGGTATTATATAAAGCAATCAGAAATTGATACCCATATAACCGTGAAATTTATTTTGGATGCAAGTAAATCCATGGCCCACAAGGAAAAAGAGATTTCAAAAATGGATCATGCAAGGGTATTGATCGCTTCCTTGGCTTATTTGGCAGAACAACAAGGGGATGCGGTGGGATTATTTGCAATAAACGATCAAAAGCTACATAGTCTTTATCCATCAGGACAAAAACAACATTATAAGATGTTTCTTCATCAGCTTCTCCAAATAGAGAATGAAGGGAAATGGCCTACGGATTCCCATTCCTTTCAAAAAATACATGATAGTGGCCAAAAAGAACTGATTTTCTTTGTTACCGACCTACATGAAGAGGGGGAAGAACTAACAGCGACCATCAAACAGTTAAAAAAAGCAACCAATGAAGTGGTAGTAGTGCATATTATGGGGGGAAAGGAAATGGACTTCAGCTACAACGGAAACATCCTGTTTGAGGATCTTGAATCGGGAAAACGTGTAAAGGTAAATGCAAAGATGTCCCGCAACCTCTATCTTTCTTTACTGAATACTAGGATAGATACAGTGAAGAATGAATTGTTGTCTCATAACATAGGGTACCAATTATTTAGGATGGATGAACCCATCGGAAAAGCACTTCAAATATTTATAAAAACGAGGAGTAGTATACTGTAATATGAACTTTGGAAACCCTACTTTTTTGTGGACATTTTTAGGGCTTTTAATTCCTATCGCCATTCATCTATGGAATAGGAAAAAATTAAAGGTTATTAAGATTGGGAGTATCAAATTGCTGGAAGCCTTGCCACAAAGACATACCAGTAGCATTAATTTGAACGAGTGGGCGTTACTAATTTTACGTATGTTGATTATGGTGCTTTTGACCCTAATAATCAGTGAACCTACCTTTAAAAAGTCAACAATAAAAGAACCGATTACTTATATTGTAGAGCCTTCACTTTTCAACAATGTTGGAGTTAAGGCAATTTTGGATACCATTACCCAAGGAGAGATACGATTATTGTTGAAGGGTCTTCCCCTAAAGGAAGGAGATAATTGTGCAGAGGGTTTAGCTCATACGCCCAATTATTGGCAACTAGCCAAAGAAATGGAATCCCTTGCAACGGACAGTATCGTAGTATTTTCCACAGGATCTAGGAAATGGGTAAAAGGAATGCGCCCAATTGTAGGAGCTAATATTAATTGGACGGTCCTCAATCCAACCAATCAGGTAAGCGGAGATGTTGAGGCTAGGGTCAACCAGGATTCGGTTACCATACTTACCGCCATGGGGACAGCAATGCAGCTCGCTTTTAAAAAGGAGACGTTTTCCGTAAATAATAAAAACATAGAAATAAATGAGACAAGGGATAGCATGCAAATATTTGGGGGGTTAAACGTAAGGCAGGTACCGTTACAGTTGGATACCCCTTTAAAGATCCTAATTGTTTATAACGATTCCCTTATCAGTGAGATGACCTACATAAAATACGCTTATAGAGCCTTATCTAAATTCTTGAGGAGGGATATTATTGTGGAAGAAGCTAGGGAAAATGAAGCTTTGGACACCACGGGGCTACATACGCTGGTTTGGTTGTCCAAAGCACCTGTTTTACCGGTTAATGTACCACAGTTGGTTTATAGGCCCGATGGAATGGCAAATACACTGATTGTAAATGGTAAACGCAACAATGTGTATCATCTTACTGAACCACTTAATTCGGAAAATATCCTCCAAAAGGGAATAATGGAATCGCTGTTGAACATGCTAAATCTACGTAAAGACCTATTCAATAAAATAGAACCTTATGATATTAGGGGAATGGAGAAGAGGGAATTGGAACCAATTATTACTAATCTGGAGAGCGATATTGTTTTTTATAGGACGGAAAACATAAGTCTTTGGCTATGGCCATTTTTGATCGTACTTTTAGTAGGGGAACGCATTTTGGCCAAATACCGCAGACAATAATGGATACGGGAAGGGATATATTGGTAGCTATTAGAAAGCGCTGGATGGTCTTATGGGCGCTGGAGGTTTTTCTTTACGCCCTAGGACCTGCCATTTTTCTTACTATCCTAGGGGTCGGTAAATTAGTCGTTATAATCACCTTTGGAGGTCTTTTGATCCTGCTGGTACTACTTAAAAAACCTTGGAAATTGACGTTGGACCGACTCTGTGCTACGATTGATAAAGATTGGGCACAGCTGGAGTATAGTACAGGTCTTATGCTCTTGCCAAAGAAAGAGTTGTCTAGTTTGGCCGTGCTGCAAAAATATAAGGTAACGGAACACTTAAGAGTAGCCAAAAATGATATTAAACCGGAAACACATTTCAAAAGAGCCACAATCATATTATGTTTATTTATAGTGTTGGGCATTCTCAGTATATCCATCAACGGCGAAGAACAACCGCGGTTACAAGAACAATTGCCACAACAACAGATTACTTTTAAACCTAAGGATTCCACTGAAATCCAATCGGTTATACCAGCGTTGGAGAAACAAAGGCTTTCCATTCGTTATCCTGCCTATACAAAGCTTCCAATGTTGGCCAGCTCTACAATGGAGGTGAAGGCATTGGAAGGTTCAAGAGTAGCATGGAATCTTCAGTTTAATACAGCCGTAGATAGCGTATTTATAGAAAGTATGGGAACTAGTGTTCCCATGCAGCTCAATGATGGGGAATATCGGAAGGAGATTGTCCTAAGGGCCTCCGGATTTTATAATTTTAGGTTTGTTGGAGCTTCTGGAAAATCTTTTTTTTCGGAATTATATCCAATTGAAGTTACTAATGATAGGAGTCCGACCATTGAAATTCAGGATATAGATCAATTTACCTCCTTTAATATTGATGAGAATAAAGAATTGAATTTTAATGTCTATATAAAGGACGATTATGGAATTGGGGCAGCTTATATTATCGCAACCGTAAGTAAGGGAACGGGGGAATCTGTAAAATTTCGAGAAGTAAAAATGGATTTTGATAAAGGGTTGGTAACTGGTAGTCGTAATATGACGTTGTCCAAAAAACTGGATTTAGACAAATTAAAAATGGAAGCTGGAGATGAGCTATACTTTTATGTGGAAGCCTCAGACCAAAAGGAACCAAATAAAAATACATCGCGAAGCGAAACCTATTTCGCTGTAATAAGGGACACCGTTTCCAGTTACTTCGCCGTGGAAGGGTCTTTAGGGGCTGATTTAATGCCCGATTATTTTAGGAGTCAGCGACAATTAATCATAGATACGGAAAAACTTATAGGTACCAGATCAAGTTTACCTAAAACCGAATTTAATTATACCAGTAACGAGTTGGGTTTTGACCAGAAAGCACTGCGTATTAAATATGGGGAATTTATGGGAGACGAAACCGAGATGGGGAGTCACATAGAGGAAGAAAACTTGGTAAATAATGGAGAAACTAACAGTAATAACCCATTAGAAGAGTATACCCATGATCATGATGGGGACAATAGCCATAATTTGGTGGATCATGAACATCAAGGGGAACAAATCCATATGGAGAAGGAAGATCCTTTGGAGAGTTACCTCCATAATCACGATGACCCCGAGGAATCTACCTTATTCACACAATCCCTTAAAAGTAAACTAAGACAGGCCATGGATCAAATGTGGGACGCTGAGCTGCAACTACGCTTATTTGCTCCTGAGAAGTCGCTTCCCTATCAATACAGCGCTTTAAAACTCATCCAAGAAATAAAAAACAGTGCCCGTATCTATGTGCATAGAATAGGCTTTGATCCACCTCCTATTAAGGAAACGGTAAGACTAAGTGGAAAGTTAGATGATATTGCCAGTTATCAAAAGATAGATCGTAAAGCTGCACCTATAACGTATCCCTCAATTCGTACTGCCATTGTAAGGTTGGAGAAAATTAAGGATTCTGGTAGTATAGTTTCCGAGGAGGATAGGGTAATTTTTGGTGAAGCGGGTCATGAACTTGCTGCCAAAGCTATTGAGGAACCTGGGAAATACTTAAACACCTTGCAACTTTTAAAAAAATTAGTGGAAAAAGGAGAAAATTCGCGTCAAATACTATGGGAAGTTCAGCGGGGCCTATTATTTGCTCTGCCCAAACCAATACCAGACCCGAAAAAGGATCATGAATATTATGGGGAAATGCAGGAATTACTACTAATGGAATTGCAAAGCCATGATTGAACCTATTTATTTTTTGAATGATCGTTTGTTTTGGTTCATTATGGGCGGGCTTATCCTCTTATGGGGTGTCTTTATTTGGAAAGAAGGTGCCTTATTTCCTAAAGGAAGATTTTTCGTAAGGATGTTGGTTGCAACTTTGGCCCTGTTGGCGCTGGCCTTAATTGCATTAAAGCCTATGATACCCTCAAAATATAATCCCATGGTAGGAGTCGTGCTTACTCCAGGATATCAGGTCCAATTATTGGATAGTTTAAGAAAAACACATGATAATTTAAAGGTGTTGAACTATGATGATGGAGTTGATATTTCCGATTTCTTATCACTATTACATCCAGTTTATATATTGGGGCGGGGGATAGCACCTTTTAATTTTTGGCAATATAAAAAACGCTCTTCCACATATCTAGGAGGTACTCTTTCCTCAGGGGTCGTCCGATTGAATTATGACCAAGAAGGGACCGAAGGCTCAAAATTGATTGTTAAGGGAGTTTACAATAAACCTCAATCGGGCAATGTATTGGTCTTGACGGATCCAGCTGGGACTGGTCTGGATTCCGTTGCCATGAGCAACTATATTAACCAGGAATTTTCATTGATTTCCGATCGTAAGGTACAGGGACAATTCCTGTTTTCTCTAGTGGAAAAAGATTCGATGGGGATTATAGTAGGTACGGAACCTCTGCCGCAAATTATAAGGAAGAAAAAGATATTTAAAGTGCTGATACTAAATGGTTTTCCAACTTTTGAGACCAAGTATTTAAAAAACTTTTTGGCAGAAGCCGGACATGAGTTGGTAGTAAGGAGTCAAATGACCAAAGGGAAATTCAAATTTGAATACTTCAATACCGAAAAAATAGTGGTCAATCAACTTTCACATACGCTGCTTAAAGCTTTCGACCTATTGATTATGGATTCCGAAACTTATTTGGGATTACCCAAAACTACACTAGAGGTATTGAAGGTTTCGGTATTGGATAATGGGCTCGGAATTTTTGTTCAACCTAACGAAACCTTATATACATCACAAGGGAATCTCCTAGATTTTAATTTCATAAAGGATAACATAAAGGAAATGGATTGGGAAAAGGATTCAAAAACCAAAATGAGTAAATATCCCTTCCATATTCATGATGAAATGAGAGTTGAACCCATTCACAAATCCCATAATACGCTGTTAACAGCATATAAGCGTTTAGGAAAAGGGAGGGTTGGAACTTCGGTAATGCACGGGACGTTTTCTTTACTGTTAGTAGGTGATTCACGGGGTTATAGGGAGTTCTGGACCACAGTGATTGAGGCTATAGGTAAAAGGCATATTCCCGGAGCAGATTGGAAGGTGGAAAATTTCCCTGTATTTGTAAATGAACCTTTAAACTTTAAATTGAATAATTTCACAGCGGATTCCGTTGTTAGGAGTAGTGATGGGTATAGCGTCCCATTGATGCAGCATGTGGAAGTGAAAAATTTATGGTCTGGAACCACTTTTCCCAGGCAAACTGGTTGGAATAGTTTGCAACTGGAAATAGATACTACTACCAATAATGCATTTTATGTTATGGATACTCTTTCTTGGAGTTCTTTACGGGGGTATGATCTAATTCAGGAAAATAAAAGATTTTTTAATTCAAAAAAGGATGCTGCTAAAATTCCATCCCAATACCAACTCATGAATCCATTGTGGTTCTATAGTATTTTTATTTTGGGCATAGGGTATTTATGGTTAGCACCCAAGTTAACAAAAGAAGAGTAGTAAGAAAACAATTGGTAGTTTTCTAGCTAGCTTAGGTGCTCTTAAATTATTCCTTCAGTAAATCTGAGATAACGTTACTCCTTTACATAGGCGGAAATCTCTTCCCCAAATGCTAAAAGGGAACTAATTTCCTCTGAAGTGAAATCGTAGGGGACTGGTTTAGCAACACCCAAGGTGCCGAATAAGGTATTGTTCCACATCATGGGTGCCACTATAGAACCTTCTACTTTTGTTTCTTTTGCGGCCGGACGTGCCACACCCGATTCATCAGTTTGAAGGTTGCACATTTCCACCGGTTCACGGCGCTCGGCGGCTATCCCTGCCATTCCCTTTCCAATCGGAATTTCCGAAAGTTTAGGCAATAAAAATGGAGGAATTCCTTGATGCGATTTTAGCATTAATAGTGATGAATTATCGTCCAAAAAATGAATGGTCCCAGTGGTGCAATTAAAATGGGCAATAATCTTGGATAAGATCTCCTGCCAGTTTATTGGATTGGCAGATAGAAGCGGAGAAATTATAGTGTTTGGTGATGTGTTATGCTGTGTCATGGTTTTTTTTAAAAAATATTTAAGATCAAATCTACTGAATTTGGTTCAATTCCTATGCGTTCAACTAATCTTGATTGGCATTGTTTACCTCTATCCAATACCCCTCTGGATCTTTTAGGTAAATCTGCTGTACGCCATCCGTGCGAAGGGTAATTGCTCCCTTTTTGCCCGGCCAATCCTCATAGACCACATCATTTTTATTTAAATGATCTATAAACCCTTCTAAATTGGGTGTGGACAAGCAAAGATGCATGCTTTTGTGTTTTTTCATCGTTACTGTGTCCTTATAGATGAGGTGTATCTGCGATGCCCCATCAATGGAAAACCAACGAAATCCTGGCGAGCGATCTGGATGTGGAATTTCTGTTAATCCAAGGATGTTGGAATAAAAATCTCCTGTTGTTACTAGATCATTTACAATAAGAGAGGAATGGTCTATAGAAAACGTAAAGGATTGACTATTGGACTGAAGACCAATTAGTAGAAATAATAAGATTAATGATTTATACATGTTTATTTTTAATAGTGATTATAATCTGTACCTACTTTTGTTGTGTAGATAGGTTTTCGCAGCTTTAATTTTCCTTAATGTTTTGGTCAATACTGGCCAATAAACCATTAACGATCAGATACTGTGAAATGGCATAGGTGCCCATGATTAAAAAATGTGCTTTTGGTACGGAAACGTGGAACTTATCGATAGCCAAAATGCTATCTGAAATAATGAAGAAAAAGGCCCCTAACAATACCAATATATAACTCTGCCTACTTACGTTACCCATCCGGTTTTGGGATGTAATGGCCATGGTCAAAATTGCAATAATATATATAGACACCGGAATCATTAATCCCCTTAAATCCTTTATTATTAAGCTAAATAGGGCAATTCCATAGGTAACAAGACCTATACTTACAATCCAAGACACCTTGGAATATTTAGTATTTCGTTGTTTTATAAATACAATGGTATAGCCAATATGGGCTAGTAAGAACGACATCAATCCAAACATAAAAAAGGAAGGTGAACGATTGTCGAAAAGTAACAATGTGTCACCCACTAATGAGAAGAACATGGCTAAGACCGTATATTCGTATATACTTTTTGGCAGGTGTTTACCTTTTATTCCAAAATAGATCATCAAAGAAATAACGATCAACGGCTTGGTAAGAAGTCTGTATTCTTGATAGTCCAAATATCCACATAGTAGATCTATGCAGACAATGATTATATATCCGAGTAAAAATGAAATTGATTTAAAGCTCATATTGAAATTCGGGATAATATTATGGTTTGGTTGGGGTCGTTCTACTTTTTTTAATAACAATAAAACAAAGTGTTAGTTGTAATAAAACGGCAATGGAATTGGTAAGCCATAACGCTATGGTATTAAATCTGACTCCATACAAACACCAGAACAAATAAATAAAAACCCAACCAAATAAAAAGCCATTAGAAAGGCTACTTGGGCCTTTAAACTTGTATTCTTTATAAACTTGAATTGCAATTACCAAACAGGCACTTAATCCTGCCATGATACCTATACTTTCAAAAATATTTTCTGAAATACCATAAATTAAATCCATACAGTAACATATTAAACTATAAACGGAGCAATTATCAAATTAAAGACCTGTAGGAAAGTTGATTTATGCTCCAATACCTGCATCTGGTAGGTATAGTTTTATTAAACTTTTTAGATAGGATTATAAAAATTATTTTAAAAATAGCCTTTTTAATGTTATGGCATACTTCCTCATACAGGTTGCTACGCCACTAAATATAAAGATTTATATGGTTATTCTGCCCTATATTTAATCATAATATCCTTAAAAAGCACGCTAGTAGATGGTGGCGTGTAGGAAATGGCGTTGGCGCCAGCCTCAATAGCCATTAAAATATCGTCTTCATTTTTGCCGCCAGTTGCCAAAATAGCGATGTTCTGATCCAAGTCACGGATTTTTTTTATTATGTCGGCCGTTTTAGTGGCACCAGATACATTAAAGATATCCACTCCTGCAGCAATTCTTCCCTTTATATCGTCCTTTTCCGAAACTATGGTTATAGTGACCGGAATATCAATTTTGGATTTAAGCAGTTGTATCAGGTCATTGGGGGTAGGTTTGTTTAATACGACCCCAAGTGCGCCTTGAAATTCTGCATGCAAAGCCAGTTCCACACATCTTTCCCCAGTGGTTATTCCTCCTCCAACTCCACAGAAAATAGGCTTGTCCGAAGCAAGAATAAGCGAATGGGTGATTAGGGGTTGTGGGGTAAACGGGTAAACAGCGATAATGGCACTTGCATTGGTGTTTCTAATAATGGCCACATCCGTACTAAATAAAAACGACTTTAATAACTGTCCAAAGACTCGTATTCCTGAACATTGATCTATAACTTCAGGTACGGTTACAATATTGTTTCTAAGCCGACTACCAAAGGAAGGAATTTTTTTCATTCGTTGGATTATTTTAGAATAGGAAAGGATCGTATATCATGGAATAAAAACTAATTATCTATAGGGAATTGGTGTTTGGAAAGGTAGTAAATATTTTGTCTGTGTCCATTTAAAACATATGCTCCGATGAGTTTTTTCGTAACTGCAACATTGGTTCCGTTCTAATTTGCCAATTTTTCTATGGCGAATTTGCAGCTATGGAATCGTTTTTTAACACTTTTCCAATATATTGCTTTATGCCATCCTATATAAATCGTTTTGGTGCATGGCATATTTAATTGGCATAGCTCCTTCAGGATTGCACTCTTAAAATTAAATTGACCTTATTCTTCCAAAGAACCAAATTTCCCCAAATTATAATCCTTAATCGCTTCTGTTAATTCTTCTTTTGTATTCATAACAAAAGGACCTTGTGCGGCTATGGGTTCATTAATTGGGGCGCCACTCAATACAAGCACTACGGCCTTTTGTGTAGCCTCTAGGATGAAATCGGTGCCGTTATTTTCAAATAGAACAAAGTGGTCCGTAGGCACGGTTTCTTGATTGTTTACTTTAATTTCCCCTTGTATAACCAGCAAGGCGGTAGTATAGGATTCGGGAAAGGTGAAATTTGCTTTCCCACCCTCTTGTAACTTAACATTCAATAAGTTTACTGGGGTAAAGGTGGAGGCGGCCCCTAAAATACTCTCGTATTCCCCTGCAATTACCTCTATTAGGCCCATATCATCCTTCAAGTGGTACTTATTGACCTGAGAATTGGTAATACCTTGATATTTAGGGGGACCCATTTTATCTTTGGCCGGAAGGTTGACCCATAACTGCACCATTTGAAAGTAGCCTCCCGCTTTGCTAAACCCCTCCTCATGATATTCTTTATGTAGAATTCCCGATGCGGCGGTCATCCATTGTACGTCCCCTTCCTCAATAACACCGCTGTTTCCAGAACTATCGTGATGGGCAACTTTTCCTTGATAAGCAATGGTTACCGTCTCAAAACCCCTATGCGGATGTACACTTACGCCCCTTGGCGCATCTGAAGGGGGAAAATAAAAAGGGGAATTGTAATCCATAAGAATAAATGGATCCATCCTTTTCATATCTAACCGAAAACCACTGGGAATAAAATTGTGTACCCTAAATCCATCTCCCACATAGTGTGGCTCCCTTGGAGCAACGACTATTTCAATAGCTTTTTTATTCATATGTAGATATTTATTGATTTTTAACGGTCATATGCGATTCGCATATCTTAATTCGTATTTGCGACCAGATTTCGGTCATGCTCATTTCATAGTTTTTAATTATTGTTGTGTGTTACAATATTAGGAGAAAATAACCTCCGGTACATTGATGTGGGATAAGAAATATATTAATTGGATTTAAAGTGTTTTCTGGCCAGCTCTTTTCTAACTCTGCTTAGGCTCTCCGGAGTAATTCCCAAATAGGAAGCAATCATCCATTGCTGTGCCCTTTTTGTAAGGTTGGGGTATAATGTGATAAAGTTTAGGTAGCGAGATTCCGCGTTTGCACTTAATAATAAATTGATTCTCTTTTGTTGGTACCGAATATGGTTCTGAAGTGCAATTTGGTGGTAGTTTCTAAAAGTGTTGCTAATTTCACTTGCCGGATTTAGGAAATCGGAATCAATCAATGCAACTGTACTCTCTTCGATAGTATCTATAAATAAATCCGAAGGCTCATTAAAAAATGCACTACTGCGATCGGCGACGATCCAACTTTCAGTTCCAAACTGAATAATATGTTCTTTCCCGGAAGAATCTATAGTATAAGAACGTAAAAGGCCTTTTTCCACAAAAAAAGAATGAGTGCATACTTCCCCGGGCCTAAGTAATATTTCTCCTTTCGCTATATCCCTAAACTCCACCTTTTTTATCAGCTCTAGAAACTCGGTTTCGGAAACGCTCGCCTTTGTTTTTAAGTATTTTGTAAAATTCTCCACAATTGTACATTTATGGTTAAGGCTTTGAAAATCTATACTCCATGTCCTTGGGCGTACATTACAATAAATACGCCAATTAAAGGGTTGGTTGAAGATAGTGAAAAACAACATGCTACATTCCTGAAATTTACTAAAAAAGATATTATTCCAAAGCTTCCTTGTACACTTTTAGACATCGCTCACGGGCCTCCTTATGATCTACCATTTTTTCTGGATAGGAAAGATTATCTAGGTCGGGAATCCAATTTTTAATGTACTTCCCGTCCTTATCAAATTTATCCGCTTGGGTCATAGGATTAAAGATCCGAAAATAGGGAGCTGCATCCACTCCGCAACCAGCTGCCCATTGCCAGTTCCCTACGTTGGAACTCATTTCATAGTCCAGTAATTTTTCTGCAAAATAGGCTTCTCCCCATCGCCAATCTATCAAAAGGTGTTTGCAGAGAAAACTAGCCACCAGCATACGGACTCGGTTGTGCATATATCCTGTAGCATTTAATTCATGCATCCCCGCATCTACCATAGGGTAACCCGTTTCGCCTTTCTTCCATTTTTCAAATTCCTTTTCGTTATTGCGCCATACAATTCGGTCGTATTTGGGTTTGAAGGCATCCTTCACAGTATTTGGAAAATGCCATAATATCTGCATAAAAAATTCCCTCCATATCAGTTCACTCCAGAAAACGTGGTTGTTCTCGGCAATGGCTTTCTTCATAACCTGTCGGATAGAAACCGTACCAAACCGCAAATGGGGCCCAATTCTGGATGTTCCGTTCTCAATGTCTGGAAAATTCCGGGTATCCTCGTAATTGTTAATCAATTTGGAGTTAAGGGAATACTCAGGAACTTTAATAGTAGCTGTGGTAAAGCCGATATCCGAAAGTGATACATTAGGAAGTCTGCTATTTTGTACTAAATTTTTTAAATGTTCTTCTGAGTTACTTTTATTTAAATGGTATTTTTCGTTAAACTGTGTTTGCCACTTATTTTTATAGGGTGTATATACCAAATATGGATTCCCGTCCGATTTTACGGTCTCGTCCTTTTCAAAGATAACCTGATCTTTATAGGTCTTAAATACAAGCTTGTTTTTTGTCAAAATGGTGCTAATTTCCTCGTCTCGGCGTCTGGCATAAGGCTCATAATCCCTATTGGCAATTACTTGTTGCACCTGATAATTTTGGAGTAGGTTCTGGAATATTTCCTTTGGTTTTCCATAGAAGAGGGCCAAGGATGAATTAAATTCCTGTTGAAGCTGGGAACGCATCTGTTGTAATCGATCGTAAATGAAGCCTACCCGAGGGTCATCTTTGGATAGATTCTCTAATATTTCCTCATCAAAAATAAATATAGGCAATACCGGAAAGGAATCTTTCAATGCACTATAAAGGCCAACATTGTCCTCTAACCTTAAATCTCTTCGGAACCAAAATATTGATATTTTTTCACTCATTTTATTTTTTTAATCCCTGTCTGCGTTTTAATCTATCATGCGCTAATGTTGCGCTTGCGTTTCCTGGGTTTATTATTTTTTAACTCGATTTAAATTCTAGGGATGTGGTGGTGTGTTGAACCTCCCCAAAAAGGGCTATTAATTTTTCTCTTCTATAGTCGAATATTTTTTGCAATTGCGGCTTTACCACAGATGGATGTGCAAGTTGTCCAAAAAGTCCAAATGGGAGCTTGTAATCGATGATATCTTCCATTTCCACTCCCTCTGGAACCGATGTTAAAAAATGTTTGTGATGCCAAAGAGCATATGGTCCATAGCGTTGTTCATCCACAAAATATTCCCCATCCCTAACATGGGTTATTTCAGTTGTCCATTTGGTGGTATAACCGGGAAATGGTGAAACTTTATATTGAATAATCTGCCCGGGGAACATGGGCCTGTCTCCTCCAGATAAGATAGAGAACCCCATAGCATCTGGAGTTATAACCTTAAGATTCCTAGGGTCTATAAGAAACTTCCAGGCAATTTCCTTGGATATAGGAAGAATTTGCTTGGAGCGTAATTGGTAAAGTTTCATTGTATTTGTTTGTGTAAAGTTAAAATATTATTGTTTAACAAAAAATAATAAAAGTTAAACATAATTTAATTATCTATTTACTGGCTAGTAATTGGAGCTTGAATTAATAGGTGATTAATTTTCTAACATAGCGGTTTTGAGGGTATAGCAATGTGAAGTTTGATTTAAAATAGTTAAATTAGCAGAAACTTAATAAACAGAATTAGCCATGAAAAAGATTACGATTTTAGCATTAATATTTGCGGTATCGATGGGGGTACAAGCGCAAATTGTGACACCAGAGGCTAGTCCTTTTGCTACTTTAACACAAAAGGTTGGACTTTCTGATGTTTCATTAGAATATTCTAGGCCTTCTATGAGAGGGAGAACCATTTTTGGTGATTTGGTGCCTTATGATAAATTATGGAGAACTGGAGCCAACGCAAGGACGAAAATCACTTTTAGTGATAATGTGATGATTGGAAACCAAGAACTAAATGCAGGCTCCTATGCTATTTTCACCCAACCAGGTGCTTCCAACTGGGAGATTATTTTTTATACGGAAGCAGATGGCGGTGGAGCGCCCGCAGTGTTGGATCAAAGCAAGGTTGCGGCAAAAGTAACTGCAGAAGTTCATCAAATACCCATGTCGATTGAAACCTTTACCATTTCCTTCGACCACCTTTCAGATAATTCGGCTACATTAGGACTGCTTTGGGAAAATTCCTATGTAGGTGTTAAATTTGATGTGCCTACAGAGAAAGCTGTGATGAAAAACATAGAAAATGTAATGAATGGTCCGGGTGCTGGAGATTACTATGCAGCAGCGGTTTATTACCTAAATTCTGATAAGGATATCAATAAGGCGAAAGAATGGATGGATAAGGCTATGGCCATGACCAAAGAACCAGCTTTTTGGCAGTTAAGACAACAATCTCTTATCTATGCTAAGGCCGGTGATAAAAAACAAGCTATTGCAACGGCAAAGAAATCTTTGGCAGCATCGGAAGCGGCGGGTAACGCAGATTACGTTAAAATGAACAAGGACTCTCTTAAGGAATGGGGAGCTAAATAGTTGTCATAAAATTAAAACCAATAAAAGCCCACCTAGAAGCGGGCTTTTATTATAAAATATAATATTTAAACTTATTTTTTAAAATTTTGTAATTGGAATTTTTGAACTGATTTTCCTTTATTGGGCACACGTTTGAAAAAGTATAAATAATGAAAAGACTTACAAATTTTCATTTGATATAAAATAACAACTAATTCCTTTTTTCGAAAAATTGTAAGTTATCGTTGTTGTTTCCAACGATTATCCATTCTTTATCTTTAATAGAAACAGAAATAATTTTTTTGACATCTTTATTTGCAAAAAATCCACTTTCTTTTATTGTTAAGAAATCAAAATCTCCCTTTCCGTTACCCAGCATTAAAACTCCTGTACCGGCATCGTTTCTGGGGGTCTCAATTTCGGAAACAAACATATTTCCAACCAAAATCACATCCAGATTCCCATCTCCATTAAAATCCTCCACTAGCATATCATTAATACTGCTGAACTGTGCCTTGTTAGGCAAAGCTGAAACCTTGAAATTACCATTTCCCAAATTTTCAATATAGGATGAAGCAAAGGTATCAGCTTTATAATGGAGTGACCTCTCTAAATTTTCCTTACCATATATTTGATCTATTTCCAAAGATGCAAAGAGATCGTATTTTTGAATTTTACTCTTTAAACCAGGTATTTGCTCAGATGAACAAGAAAACCCCCTTAGAGGGTAATGCTTTTCACCGTTGTAGTAACCCAACACAATATCATAACTACCGTTGTTATCAAAGTCGTTAAAGTATATGTCGAAAGGTTTCTCGGTCGAGGTTTTATACTTATAATTTAGCCCAATATTGCCGACGATAAAATCCATGTCGCCATCCTTGTCAAAGTCTCCTTTTTCAATGCTATACCACCAGCCTGTTGTGGCGTCCAACGAAGGAATTATTTCTTTTTTTAATTTACCTTGCTCATTCTTAAATACTGTTATCTGCATCCACTCCCCAACTACTATGAGATCCATGTCGCCATCATTGTCATAATCGCTCCATACGGCATCTGTTACCATGCCTAAGTCTTTAAATTCGGGAGCAATTTCCAACGTACGGTTCACCAACTTCCCATTTTCATTCTTTAATAACATGCTTGTAGCAGGCATCGGGTAATGATGTGGCACATGCCTTCCACCAACAAAAAGATCTATATCCCCGTCCTTGTCATAATCCTCGGCCACCACTTTAGAACCACTAGTATGGTCAATATTCAAGATGGCTCCTTTGGAAAAAACTCCATTTCCCATGTTCAAATAAAGTCGGTCTATATAATGTGGGTCGTTAACATTAAATTCGTTTCCACCGCTCACAACGTATAGATCTTCAAGTCCGTCTCCATTTATGTCTAGAAACAAAGCGTCAACATCTTCATAAGCAGCATCTTTATCCCATATACCATGAACGATTTCTGTGAAATTTCCATTTTGATCTGAAATGAAAAGTGAAGCACTAAATCCAGTAGCCCCACCAACAAAGATATCCTCTAGGCCATCATTATTTACATCACCCTTAGCAAGTGCAGGTCCAAATTGTGACATTTTATGAGGTAAGAGGACTTGATATTCAAAATCATTAAATTCGTTTTCTTTGTGTACAAACTCAATGGGGAATGATTCTTCATGTAATTCTTTAAATAATGTTTTACTGCTATTTGCTGCTAAGTAGGGTTTAAACATACCACCTGCCATGTTTAATTTTAAAAGTTGATTGGTCTTTATGTTATATAATTTTGTAATTGAATGATTGGGCCATTGAACCCTTAAACTGTCTATCAAAAATTCATTCCCTGTACCAAAATGTAAGATGGGTTCACTTGTCGAATAAATACCACGGACATTGGTATGTTCTAAATATTGTTTGCCCCCATTTAAATACAATGTAGCTTTTGTGCCAAATACTGGTCTATTTATTGAATCGGTCAATTTAATACGCAAATAATTATTGGCCTCAAAATTCTCTGAATTATTTCTATATACAAATGCCTTATCATTGATGTTGTTTACAATTAGGTCCAAATCCCCATCATTATCCAAATCTGCGTATGCAGAACCATTGGAAAAGGATTCTTCTTTAAGCCCCCATTCATCCATTACTTTCTTAAAATTAAGGTTCCCCATATTTTTATAGGCGTAATTTTTCAAAGGCTGCGAAGGAAGTACAGAAAGCACCTTCTTTAGGTCTAAAATATCGAAGACACTTTTTACATTACCTCCTTGAGGATTTTCCTGTAAGTATTTAAAAGTAGTTTCGTTGATGAGCTTTCCTACTTTTTTATCTGCGTCCGTGTTTCTAATATCGTGGAGCAGACCATTGGTTATATAGGTATCCTTTAAACCGTCGTTATCTAAATCGACAATAAGATTAGACCAGCTCCAATCAGTAGCTGCCATTCCAGTCAATTGAGCAATATCACTAAAGGTGCCATTCCCATTGTTAAGTTGTAGGGTATTGTACATAAATTGATAATGGCCTCCTTCATTGACCACGTTCCAGAACGCATCCGGATTCATTCCGCCCATATTCGATTTTGAGCGGAAGTTATCTTCCGCTACCATATCAACTACAAAAATATCTAAATTACCGTCATTATCAATGTCGGCCACATCCACTCCCATACTATAGTAGGACATATGGTTGAGTGCTTTGTTTCCTACATTGGTAAAAGTACCATCTTGGTTATTGATTAGTAGAAAATCTGGGGCATTAAAATCATTAGCAACATAAAGATCAGTCCAACCATCATTGTTAAAATCGCTTGCCGATACACCATTTGGAAAACCTGTTATCTTAAGCCCGGCCTCCTCGGTGGTTTCAACAAAAAAGTCCTTGCCGGTATTTTTGTAAAGTTTAACATGATATTCGTCTTTAAGCAAAGTAGTACCTGAAAATTTGGAATAACTTCCTGGATTTGGAGGTTGTGTCAACAAAAACAAGTCCAATAACCCGTCATTATCATAATCCAAAAAAGTGGCATGCCTTGTTCTTTGGGAATCGGCAATCCCAATTTTCCCTGCAGATTCTATAAAAATCCCATCCCCGTTATTGATGTATAAAAGATTACTTCTCAAATTTGGTTTATCATCATAAAGTTCACGACTGATATAAATATCCAAATTACCGTCATTGTTTACATCTGCGATGGTGACTCCAGTAGACCACCCGCCATCGTCATTAATTCCAGCCAAGTCTGTTACATCCTTAAAAATAAAGTTACCCTGGTTCATATATAGTTTGTCTGGAACTAAATTTCCGGCAAAATATAGGTCTTGTAATCCATCATTATTAAAATCACCCACCCCAACACCTGCGCCTCCATAAAAATTAGAGTATAGTAATATATTAGCTTCCTTGGTGTCCTTAATTTTATTATTGAATTCTATTCCTGTATTAGTAGATTTCAGTAAAGTGAATCGATTAGAATTCTGGGCTAATCCGAAATTGGATAGCAAATAAAGGAAAAACAAGGCGAACCAAGAATGGAACAAACTGTGCATTTTATTTTTCATTTTATTAAAGTCTTAAACTATTAAAAATAGAAAAGAGGAGAGTTTCCTCTCCTCTTTATTACTTATAAACTGAAGTAAAATGTGATACAAAATAATGTTTTAAGATTATTTTACCCACCACATTTTAGTTGTCCAAGTATCGCCGCCCATATTGGAAACAGCGGCATTGAAATTATCAGGGTTATTGCTTCCTTCTGAGGAGGGATATACTTGCCTTAATGGAATTTGTCCGTTGGTGAAATTTCCAGAAAAACTAACTGGTGTCAAAACTGGATAACCTGTTCTTTTCCAATTATTCCATGTTTCCACAAAATTACCCATAAGTCCGGTTGAAGCCCAGAATTGCTCATTGATCATCTCTAAAGAGGCCTCTGTGGAACTTATGTCCAAAGGACTGGCTGCGGCAAAGTTAAGGGCATCACCCTCACTAATTACAGCGGCCTCACCAAAACTACCCATTGAAAGCATTCCACCAACTATTCCGTTAGAATAATGTTGAGCAGCGGTAGCTGGTGTTGTATAGCCTCTTACGGCAGCATCAGCAAGTAATAACTGTATTTCTCCATAAGTAAGTAGGAAAATTGGAGCTCCCCTTTCCCTATAAATTCCTGTAGGTCTGGAATAGCTGCCTATTTTAGCAACATTATCTCCCGTTCCTGTTGGTCCTGGAAAATCTGGGTGATTACTAATATCAGTAGCACCACCACTAGTGTCATATCCGTTTGGCAATCCGATTTGAATAGTTGGATCTGAATTTCCAACAGTATTGGGGTCAAAGTTCGCAGCTAAGCCAGCAGGAGGTATCTCCGCGGATATTTCCAATCTTGGATCACCATTTGAAACTAGATAATCTATTAAAGGCTTGCTCCACCGAACTTCGTAAGTATCATCCACTGTTCTCAGTGAGGTAGCATTATTGTTAGGGAAATTATCCGCATCCATCATTAGTACCGCCTCATCAGCAGTATTTTCGAAAATGCCTCCTGACAACGCTTTGGCAAGATAAGATTGAGCCTCGGTCGGGTTGGAATTCACCATCCTCATGGCGAGTTTAAGCATTAAGGAATATCCAAACTTACGCCATTTTGTTATGTCTCCACCATATAGAGGGTCATTGGAAGGAGAGCGTTGAGAGTTGTCCAGAGCACTCAAAGCTGTTTCAAGGTCTTGCAACATTGCAGGATATAATACCTCTTGCTTATCATAAGCAGGTTGGGTAATACCATCTTCAGCCATTAGAGCCTCAGAATAAGGAATATCTCCATAAATATCCGTAACAAATGACAATGTCAACACCTTCATCATTTTTCCCAAAGCTTGTAGGTTGACCAATTCTGGATTGGCACTCGCCAATTTTTCCATTTGATCAGCTCTAGAGGCATTTGAAAAATCATTGTTCCAAACATTTTGTATATAAGAATTTATACTCCCTGAAGCTACATATTTATCTCCATTGGAATAATAATTGGCCCCTCCAGTCGTAGTTGACGCCAAAGTTTGTGTCCACATACTCTGGAACAATATAGAGCCATTGTAGCCCGTAGTGTTTTGGGCATAACTGGCTAGAATATTCGGTAGAATTAGGTTTGGATCAAAGGTTTCCGCGCCAGCTCTATTTGGGTCAGTGTTTATTTCATCGAAATTTTTATCACATGATGATAAAATTAGGATGAACCCAATAAAAAATATATTAAGGTATCTTTTCATAATTATTGTAATTTAAAATTAACATTTAACCCTATGCTTCGGGTAGAAGGTAAACTTGTTCCTTCTATACCAGTATAGTTAACATTGGAACCAAAATTATTCTCAGGGTCAATATTCTTAGAATCTCTCATTAAAATGGCCAAGTTTCTAGCAACCAAGGAGATATTTACACCTTTAAGTACACTTGTGTTTTGGAATAATTGTGAAGGCAATGTATAACCCAGGACCAACTGTCGTAATTTAATAAAATCACCATCAACAACACTTGTCCCAGTAACATTTTGGGCTAGAGCCTTATAATAAACTTCTGCATCTGCGGTTATTCCATTGGTTGTAACTCCACCTTCTCTACCTAGTAGAGTCGTTTTGTTTAATCCCCTCCATGTTGAATAATATTCAGTAGCGGAAAGTACTTTGTTACCAAAACTATAATCTATTAAAAATGAAAGATTAAATCCTTTGTAATTGAAATCGTTGTTCCAACCTCCATAAAGGTTAGGTAGGACAGAACCAAAATTTTTAAATTCGCCCCTTACAGGAAGACCATTAGCGTCGACTACTATACCACCGTTGGCATCATATTCATAGTCGTATGCCCTGATTTGGGGACCTGCCTCTCCAACTACAAAGGAGGTGACGGCATTACCCAATGTACCCCTATTCTGACCAAGGTTTATAGGATTATCATCCAAATCAGTTTTTAACACTTCATTTTTTAAAGTAGTTATATTGATTGAACTTGTCCATGAGAAATTATCGTTTTGAATTGGGACACCGGTTACCAAAACTTCTAAACCTTTATTCTGAATAGAACCATTACCAATTACACCAGAAGAAAATCCGGAAGATATGGAGTAGTTTGCATTTTGAATCTCATTTTTAGTTTTCTTATCAAAATAAGAAATATCAAAAGCCAGTCTGTTTTGGAAAAATTTAATATCTAATCCAAATTCATACTCGCTAATTGTAAATGGTTTTAACTTATTAGGTAAACTGGTTGGTGAAGATCCCGTGGGTATTCCGTTAAAGGTGTTGCCAGAATTATAATACACCGAAGTTAGATAGGGGTCATTAGGCTCACCACTAGTAACCGCATAGGAAGCTCTTAATTTTCCATATGTAATGCTCTCTGAATCTACTAAATCTGAAAAGGTAAAAGCACCTGTAACGGAAGGAGTAAATATTTCTCTATTTTCAGCGGGTAAGGTAGAGTAGGTGTCATATCGACCAGTTGTACTTAGAGTCAAATACCTTTTATAACTTAAATCTAAAGAATAATAAGCTGATTGAACCTCTCGTTTATCAAAGTCATAAGATCTTCTAATGTCTACTACATTAAAAGGTGAATATAGATAAGGTAGTACAAAGCGATTTCCACCTACACCAACAGTCTCATATTTATTCTTTCTTAAGTTGGCCCCTATAATTGCATCTAATTCAAAATCCAGATTAAATACAAAAGAGCCTCCTAATAAGCCTTCCAAGTTAAATTCTGAACGCTCAGATTGGCCTTTATTGCTTAGATTACCCTTAAGATCTGCTGTATAGGCCAATCCCCAAGGTTCTACGTCAAAGAACGTATCATTTGCAACGTCATTACCCATACGGACCATAGCATATATCTTCTCAGTGAAGTTATATTTTGTGGACAAAATAGAGATGGTTCTTTTTCTTCCATAATCGTTTACGCCTTGGTTGGCAATAAAATATGGATTAGTAACATATATATCATCACTAAATACCGTTTCAGCACCAGTTATAGGGTCATATCCAGGAGCATAAATTGTAGGATCTACATTGGGCGCCAGAAACAGGAAATTATTTGGGTTTCTTGGACCATCACTTAGAGTTGGACGATTATCCGTTTGCTCGTCAATATAGGATACGGAAGCGGCAACATTTAATTTGTCAGTAATGTTTTGATCTGCACTAATGCTAAAATTATATCTTTTTAAGCCACTATTGGGTACAATCGACTTCGCATCAAGATAGGAACCAGATGCTCTAAATGAACCATTTCCTAAACCTTTGGTAACCCCAACGGTATTTGTGAAATTACTTCCAGTCCTGTAAAAATCAAGGTAATTATTTTTAGCGACATCATAGCTGTATTGATTTCCATCGAAACCGACAACTTGGCTACCGTCCAATTTGGCACCCCAAGCTGATCTTGCCGTAGTACGTGCATCAGGAGCAGTAACTGGTTTAATACCACCTATTCCTTGTCCATATTGTTTTTGAAAATCTGTATAATCAACCCCTTGTTCTACAGAATAATTAGTGTTGTAAGAGATTTCCCAATCAGTACCTTTTTTTCCTTTTTTGGTTGTAATTAAAATCACCCCATTGGAGGCCCTAGATCCATATAAAGCAGATGCAGACTGCCCCTTAAGGACGGTCATTTTATCAATATCATCCGGGTTGATATTTCCAATACCATCTCCGCCATCGGCACCGCCCCATTGGCCAGCACTTCCTCGTTGAGTATTGTCCAAGGGTACACCGTCTATAACAAATAATGGTGATCCACCAGAAGTACTAGAGAGACCACGCATAAATATCTTTGAGGTGCCACCTGGACCACTACTAGTTCCCTTAATACTAACCCCGGCCACACGTCCAGCCAAAGAATTGGCAACGTTGGTCTCACGCGCTTTGGTGAAATTATCACCATCCACGGTGGTAACTGCATATCCTACCTTTCGTTGTTCTTTTGTAATACCAAGAGCAGTTACAACTACTTCGCCTAGTTGCTCAGCATCTTCAGATAAAGTTACATTGATAGTAGATTGACCATTAATTGGAACTTCCGTGGAGGAATAACCTAATGATGAATAGACTAATGTGCCAGTAGAGTTTGAAATTTCAATAGAGTAGTTGCCATCAAAATCTGTTGATGTACCATTCGTGGTTCCTTTTTCTACGACATTGACTCCAGGCAGCTGTGCGCCCGAATCGTCGACGACTGTCCCTGTCACCGTTTTACTTTGAGCCAGCAGCGGATAAGTTCCGAAAACCAGCACAAAAAATAATACGAGTTTTTTTAACATAATTTAATCTTTTTAGTGTTAGTTAATTAGTTGTTTGTTAAAATAATGTTAAGGGCGAAAATAAACTAAAATTTCATTTAATCATATAGATTTTTCATTTTTGTGCTCGAGCACAAAAATGAATTCCTTAATGCGTCTATGGTTTTAATTATTTTTTTTGTAAGGGGAATATGAAATACCTAGAGGTGATAATGGGCGTTTTCGGAGGTAATGATATCAATGGGTAGGAATTTCAAAGTAGGTAAATTCTTTCCAAAAAGGAAATGCTTCGCAATATTTGCAACGCATAAATAAGCTTGTTTGTAAGGTTTTTGGTGGATTAAAAAATCGATTTTACCTTCTTTTAGATATTTGATATTTTCCTTTAATACATCATATCCAATAATTGTAATATCTTTTTTATTCAAATCTTGTAAAATGTTAAGAAACAGATATGCTTTGGAATTGGTAATGTAGAACGCACTTGTCTTAGGGTTCTCCTTTAGAAATAATGCTACTGCCTTACTAAAGACCAATTCATTGTTGGACTTAAATGTTTGCGTAGTAATAACATGTTTACTGCCGCTGTGTTCTTTAAAATAATTTTTAAACCCATTTTCCTTTTGCTCCATATGAGGTTCTTTGTTTATATGGACAATGGCAATGGTGTCATTTTCTTTGATAATCCTATTCATTAGGTTGGCAGCTACCCTACCACTTTGATTAAGGTCTTGGCCTATAAAAACATAATCTGTTAACGTATTAAGTTGGTTGTTGAACAGGATTGTGAAGATATTGGTGTTTTTACATATTCTTAATACTTCCTCTGACTCTTTTAAAAAAGTGGGCACCATTATAAGTACATTTGGACCAGATTTTATCGCTTTTTGGGACTGTTCTACAAAAGAAAACTTATCAATCGGATCATAAAAATATTTTTTGACCTGTATGCCAAATGGGTTAAATTCATTTGAAGCAGCAGTAATCCCTTTGTTGGCGGAATTCCAAAAGGATTCTATATTTGGATCTGGAAGCAGAACGGCTATTGAATAAATTTTGTTGTTTTTGAGATTTCTTGCGTGGAGATTGGGTTTAAAATCGATATTTTTAAGTATACTATCTACTTTTTCGAAAGCGTCCTTTGATACTTTTCCTCGATTATGTAATACCCTATCCACAGTGCCCTTGGAAACACCTGCCATTTGAGCAATATCCTTAATGGTGTACTTTTTTTTAATCATTGCTTTTAGTTGAAAAAAGATTCACATAAAATAGATCAAGTGGTATTAAATTCCATAAAATCTTATCCCAAGTATAGTGTTATTCCTACTGTTAGACGAATATTTTTAAGGATATTCTTTCGCTCTTAAAAACATTTTTAAAATGCAGATTCTCGAAAAACTAAAGTAAGATTTTATTGACTAAATAGTTTTTATAACCAAGGTCTATTATTGATTTTTCACTTGAAATTCTATGATTTCACCGGTGATACCTTTAACAAACGGTCAAAGCTCTCTAAAACAAATGCCAGCAATATAACAAGGCTACATCCAAAGGCATTTAACCACAGATAGGACATCCAATCTAAATACCATCCCATAATAACGATAACTTGGGTGATTAGAGCAGCTACAAAAACGGCATTCCCTTTAATAAATCTAAAGAAAAAGGCAATTAAAAAGATGCCCAAAACATTCCCGTAAAAAATAGATCCAATAATATTTACCAATTGTATTAAATTATCAAAGAGATTAGCGAAGCATGCAATCAATATTGCAATAACACCCCACATTAACGTAAATAATTTCGATACTTTTACGTAATGTTGAGGTGTATGTTCGCCTTTATTGTTGCGTTTATACAGGTCTAAGGCGGTAATGGTTCCTAAGGCGTTCAATTCGGCGGCGGTAGAGGACATCGCTGCTGACAGGATAACGGCCAACAAAAGACCGATTAATCCTTTAGGTAAGTAGTGCAGGATAAAATGGATAAAGACATAATCTTTGTCATTGGTCTCAACACTACCATCTGCTTTAGAAATAAGTGACTTTGCGACTTCCCGATTAATTTTCTCCTTATTGTTAATGTTAATGATCTGCTGCTTGGCGTCTTGGGTTGCGTCGTACTCCTTAAGATCCAAAGCTGCGGAAAATTTGTTCTGTGCTATTCTTTTTTCGACCTCTAGGCTTAGATGTTCCTTCTCTAAAATTTGATAATCCTCGGCATAGGGGGAGTTCATTACCGCATTGGTGGCTGCTGGATTAAAGTTTAAAGGGGAATGGTTGTACTGAAAAAAAACAAAGACCATAACACCCACTAAAAGAATAAAGAATTGCATGGGAATCTTTAGTATTCCATTAAATATCAGTCCCAATTGACTTTCACGAACAGATTTTCCTGAAAGATAACGTTGTACCTGACTTTGGTCTGTTCCAAAATAAGCAAGGGCTAGGAAAAGTCCGCCTGTAATACCACTCCAAAATGTATATCTACTTGAGGTGTTAAAATCGAAGTCCAATATATTTAATTTATCACTGGCACCTGCGACCTTTAAGGCTTTGGTAAATGTAATATTGTCCGGTAGATAGCCTAAAATAAAGAAGAATGCGATAAACATTCCGGTCATTATAATAAACATTTGCTGTTTTTGGGTTACACTTACAGCCTTTGTGCCCCCTGATACCGTGTAAATAATTACCAATATCCCGATAATGATATTAAGTGTCCGCAAATCCCACCCCAATACCGCAGATAAGATTATAGAGGGGGCGAAAATGGTGATTCCCGCCGCAAGTCCACGTTGTATTAGGAACAGAATTGCGGCCAAGCTCCTGGTCTTTAAATCGAACCGATTTTCCAAAAACTCATAAGCAGTGTATACTTTCAGTCGATGGTAAAGGGGTATAAATACAATACAGATGATAATCATAGCCAACGGGAGTCCAAAATAGAACTGTACAAACCCCATCCCGTCATGATACGCTTGTCCAGGAGTAGATAAAAAGGTGATGGCACTGGCCTGTGTGGCCATGACAGATAGGCCTATGGTCCACCATTTGGTAGAATTACCTCCAAGTACATAATCGTGAACATTTTTGCTCCCAGTTGTTTTCCAAACACCGTAACCAACTATAAAAAGCAGCGTTCCCCCAAGTATAATCCAATCTATACTTGCCATATTATTGGTTTGCGGTCATTATTAAATAAAATATGAAAATATAAATCGCATTGAGGACAAGGACCAAGGTATATTCTTTCTTCCAAATAAATTTATCGTGCATAGTTATCCTTTTATTTCTCTTTTGATTTTTCCTGAGTCAGGGAAAGCATATTGGCAAATAACCTGTATGCGCCAGTCACCCCTGCTGGGAGTTCCCTAAAAAAACTCAATCCTGTATAAACATAGTACCCATTGCCGTAAGGAGCAACAAGCAGACTTCCTTCTAAAGGAGATTCCCCGTTATCTTGCATAGATAAAATAGGAGTAAACTCCTTGGACCATTTTTCAGGAAAATACAACCCGCGTTCTTGGATCCAGCCATTAAAATCCGTCAGTGTAATTTTATTCGGATAATTTACTAGTGGGTGGTCAGTATCCAAAATTTTCACCTCGGAAGCCTCATCCGTTACTCGGTCTCTTCCGATAGTGAGCGGGTAGGGAGCAAACTCTTCCATGTCCCAACTATTTCTGCCGGAAGTGTTGTATTGAATGATCAGATTTCCGCCATCCTTTACATAATCCAATAAATAGCGTTGTTTAAATTTTAATGCGTCTACTACATTGTATGCTCTGATTCCTACCACAATGGCATCAAACTTTTTTAACGATCCTGAATTTATGGATTCTGGGGTAATAATAGAAACTTTATATCCAATTTGCTCTAAACTTACTGGGATTTCATCCCCTGCACCATTAATATAACCTATTTGATCCCCTGATTTGAAAATGTTTAAACGCACTACCTTGGATTCTGAAGGCAATAAAACAGTTTGTTTGGGAATATGGTCATATTCAATCTCAATTAATTCTTTGGAAATCTCTTTGCCGTCTATACGTATCATCGGAGAAATAAGATTCTCATTTTCTGTTGTAGGGGGAGTTAATAGAAAACGAATTAGCTGTTGATCACCTTTTTTATCAATTTTAAAAGGCTTTGTTTCTTGATCTACGCTCCATCCATTGCCAAAACATAGTTGAATTTCTCCTTCAATAGTATCTTTATGGGCCTTTATGGTTACCGGAATTTCTTTGGGTAGGTTATCGGAAAAGATAATTACCTTATCTTTAAAACTGGCAGTGGCCTCTGGTAAAACGGTAAACGGCTGGTATATTTCTCCTTTATCGGGTTTAGAATAACGGTATACCACAGGTTTGTTTATGTGGATCGGAAATCCGTTAAATTCCAGTTCAAAGGTTACGGTGAATGCCGCAGGGGTCTCTGGTTTTCCAATGAGGCTTTGGTCGTCTACTTGATACATACCTATACCCCACTTGTTATTTAACCAATAGGGGTTGGAAAATTTGGTATTGCTGGGAATCTGTAAATCTATTTGAAACAATTCCTTTATGTTTTTCTGTAAGGGAATCGCTTTATGTACTGGCAGCTGGTTGGCCACGGAGATATTTTTTAGAATAATACCAGAATCACTCCTGTTTAGGGCTTCTATATTTACGGCTAATTTACCGCCTGGGTACATAGATGGTTCTGCTGCAGTTGCTTCTAAATAAAGTCCACTTACTGAAAGGATAATATTTTCTAACTCCTTAAGTTTCCGTGTACGCCAATGCTCATCTTTTACTTTCTGTAATGCCTTGTAGCCCGCAAGAAGCTGTGGTAGATGTATTGAAGGGTTGGTGAAATCAAAATTTTTCTCCACATTATAAAGAATTTCTCCAACGGCTTTACCGCCCTCAACTCGAGACCAGCTGGTGTTTATCCCATCAAAAATATTGGATTTATCAGCGGGAAGGTCTCCTTTTAGAAGCTCCAAATATTCATTTTCACTTCCGCGAACGTTCAACCTACCAAATCCTTGGCAACGATGTTGGCTACTGGCAAGGGAAGCAATTTCATTGTTAGACAATCCGCTGAGGGGGTAATAAACACCAACATCCAAATTCAACATATTGGATTTATTGGCTTTTTTAAATTTTTCCTCACTCCCGTAAAACCACCATGAGGTGTTGAAAAATAATCGTTTTGGTTGCCAAACCTCTGTAGTTTTAAGTTGTTCTGGATACAGTTTTGGATTGGCGGCCAAATCAAAAGCCTCCACACTCAACATAGCCGAAGAGGTATGGTGCCCATGGGTAGATCCAGGGGTGCGGTGATCAAACCTGTTGATGATAACATCAGGTTTTAAATTACGGATAATCCATATAATATCGCTTAGCACCTCTTCTTTGTTCCAAAGTTTTAGGGTTTCTTTCGGATGTTTAGAATACCCAAAGTCATTGGCCCTAGTGAAAAATTGGCTGCCGCCATCTATGCGCCTCGCGGCCAATAGTTCCTCTGTCCGGAGTACTCCCAACAATTCCTGAAGCTCTGCCCCAATTAAATTTTGCCCACCATCTCCTCGGGTCAATGAGAGGTAGGCGGTTTTGGCTTTTACCTCGTTGGAGAGGTAAGAAATAAGTTTTGTGTTTTCGTCATCTGGATGTGCTGCAACATATAGTGCTGTGCCTAAAAAATTGAGTTTTTGAATGGCGTGGTAGATGTCCGATGAGCTACTTTTATTGGGCGATTGCGGAAAAATAAGGTTACACGATAGTATTATTCCTAGAAAGAATACCCAAAAGGAGCGCATATGGTGTTGTTTTAGTTGGTTGTCAAATATAAAAAGATATATGGGGTAGGTGTAAAATTTACGAGTTCTTTAACAACTTATAAATCACTGGTGTTACCTATAGATTTTTCGTAGGTTGTTGCTAGACCCACTGCCTTTTGGAGCATTAGATTGTTGGGATAGGTAAAGAGTTCTCCGTTGGTTCTTCTTAGGTGAATGTGAAAAGCCCTAATATCCTCAATAACATAAATTTCGTGCGGTAATTCTATCTCCTTATCCATAATTTTAATCCGGTCCCCAATCTTAAAGGGAAAGGAGAAGAATAGGATAATCCCAGCGGTTATATTACTCAAAATGGACCATTGTGCGAAAAGTGCTACTCCTATCACCGCAAAAACAGATGAAAAAACAAGGCCAATTTCTTTAAAATCCACCCCCCAAATTAGGATCAGGGCAAGAATACCAAATGCGGTTAGACCAGCAGTGGAGTATTTTACGATTAAGCGGGTCCTAACCTCATTAATATCACTAAGTTTCCCAACTTTTCTGATGGTTTTGGCACCTAAA
Organism: Arenibacter antarcticus; assembly: GCF_041320605.1. NCBI lineage: Bacteria > Pseudomonadati > Bacteroidota > Flavobacteriia > Flavobacteriales > Flavobacteriaceae > Arenibacter > Arenibacter antarcticus. The sequence goes on along the minus strand of NZ_CP166679.1, from coordinate 4,577,624 downwards.
TATTTCAGTATCATCAATACTAAAAAGCATATGATAGTGCCAAAAAGTTCGTTCTTATATTCAAGGTAAAGTAGTTCCATATAATAAGTTATAGTCCTAAGCTATCTCGCAAAAATACATCACTATTTTTGTTTTCCTGCCAATACGCCTGCTTTAATGTTTTTATTTTTGAAGCTGTAGAGGTGAGGGTCTTGGCATCTTGTCCGAATCCACTTTTATAACTTTCTGTCCAACTTTCTATGCCAAAGGGGAAGGAATTTGAAAAGGTAATAGATAGTGTTCTTTCCAATGAGGGGTATGCAATAGTGTAAACACTTTTTTCGCCGCTGTTCCCTAAGTGGACATTTGCCTCATAAGACGTTAACTCCTTATGCGCCAAACGAAGATATTCTAGGGAGGGGACCATTTTGATCTTTCCCGTGGGTAAATTATTGGGATTGATACGGATCTTGTTCCATATTTCATTTTCCAAATGTGCTTTTTCCAATTCTTGATATTGATCTCCTTCCGATTCGAAGTAGGAATAGGAATTCACCTCAAAATGCGATCTGTTATTTAATTGTGTAAAGACTTGTCCACACCATTCCTGTACGGAAGAGGTCAATTTTATAGCATGCTGGTTGTCATAAACCGGATAGAAGCTACTATTCATAATGGAGTACGGGTATATTCCCGTTAAGAATTTTTTGGTACTGTTTAGTTTTAATACAGAAATATGGTCCGAATTGGGCTGGTCTGGTTTTACTTGTTTATCCGCCATAAAAGGTTCGGTAACAAAAATCAGGACGGCTTTACCATCCCTAATTTCCCCGTATCTGGCTTGCTCTAGTCTGTAAGAGGTGATTTCTGCCTTTCCGCTATACCAATATTCCTTAAACTCTTTTGATAAAGGTGTTTTTTCGGTCTTAGTTTTGGTGGGGATAATTTCCGAGTTTCCCACAAAGCCGCTTTCAGTAGATTTTATATCTTTTTTACAAGAAACAATTGCGGTGAAAAAACAAAGTGCGAAAAAGACTGGGATTAACTTGAATTTCATATTGAAAGGATTTTCAATAAAAATATTCAAAATAAGCTAGTCTACCATGGCTATTAACGTTTTATAGACCAAATGTGTAGGCAAGCCTACCACGTTGGAATAGGAGCCTTGGATTTCCTCGATACCAATTAGGCCTATCCATTCCTGGATCCCATAGCCACCTGCTTTATCAAAAGGTTTATAATGGTCTACATAGTGACGAATCTCTCCTTCTGATAATTCCTTAAACTTCACTTTGGTCTTATGAGCTACTACTTTTTGACTCAGGGGAGTCGTGAAGCAGACCGATGTAATTACCTGATGCCAGTCATTGGACAGCGTTTTTAACATGGCAACAGCTTCCGATTTATCTTGTGGCTTTGCCAGAGATTTTCCATTATGCCAGACCACGGTATCGGAAGTCACCAAGATGTCATTTTCCTTAAGTTTATCCTTAAACTGTGAGGCTTTTAATACCGCCAGATAGTTGGATATTTGTTCCCCTTGCAAGTCTAAAGGATAAACCTCGTCCACCGGAATGGTTTGCACCTTAAATGGAATCCCCATTTCTTTGAAATATTGTTGCCTTCTGGGGGAGGCAGACGCTAAAATTATAGTGTGATTACGAAATTTATCTTCCAGCATTTATTAGTCGTTTCTTGCGCTAAAATTATCGGCCCAATGGCCCCTTATCTTCAAAACTTGCTCTATGACGTCTCTAACACAGCCATCGCCCCCATTTTTATGGGAGATGTATTTGGAGACGGATTTTACCTCCGGGACAGCATTTTGGGGGCAACAGGGTAAACCCGCTATTTTTAAGGGAGGAACGTCGGGAATATCATCCCCCATATATAATACGTTCTTAGGGTCAATATTGTAAAGGTCCAAGTATTCGTCAAATGGATCGATCTTGTGATGAGCTCCCATATGTATATCGGTAACTCCTAGGCCCCGTAAACGCAATTTCACCCCCTCATTAGTGCCTCCAGAAATTATACAGACATTATACCCTTGCTGTATGGCCACCTTTACGGCATATCCGTCCTGTACATTCATAGTCCTTAACAATTCCCCATCGGTAGTTACAATAACTTTACCGTCGGTAAAGACGCCGTCCACATCAAATATAAATGTGGTTATATCCTGTAATAGTTCCTTATAGCTCTTTTCCATATTTTTCGCTGATCGATTTGCTTATCAAGGCGTAAATATCCTTATAATTTTTATTTTTAAGTTGATTTAAATGATTTTCAATGGTACTAATGTCATTTCTTCTTGCCGGCCCCGTCTGCGCATCTAGCGGAGCCATATAATCTAGTTTTTGTACGGTTTCCTTGATCAAAGGGAGCAGGATATGGAATGGCAAATTGTGATCTTCGCAAATATCATGTCCAATATGAAATAGGTGATTGGTGAAATTATTTACAAATACTGCCGCTAAATGTAGGGATTTCCTTTGCTTCGAAGATACTTCCTGCACATTGTTGGATATCATCCTAGCCAAGCGCCCAACCAACTCTACATCCGCTGTGTTCTCGGCCTCAATGCAAATGGGGACCGACTTAAAATCGATGGTTTTTCCCATACTGAAACTTTGAAGAGGATAAAAAACACCTCTTCTATTTTTGTGACTCAATGCAGTTATGGGCACACTTCCCGAACTATGCACTACCATCCCCTTTTTGTTTTCCAAAGCGTTGGCCACTTCAGCAATGGCATCGTCACTCACCGCAATTAAGTAGATTTCGGCATCTTTAATTTTGTTGAAATCAGTACTTACCTCCACCGCGTTTTTAAAGTAGGATAGGTTGACTTTGTTTCGGCCGATTACCTGAAGGATTTTGACTTCCTTTTGTTCCATAAAAGTATCGAACAAATGTTTTGCCACATTGCCCGATCCTAGAATTACTATAGATATCATGTTCAAAAGTAATTAATCTACCAAAACTTCATCGTTTTACGACAAAAGAAAATTTTCATATCGTTTATTTTTTTTGAAGTATAGAATTATGAACGGTGTCTATAGGCTAAAGGTAGGAAATACGGTATGCAGATTTATTAGCAAGGAAAATTTGTAACCAAGGACTGAAAAAAGTATCCAACTTGGTAGTGTTTCCTTATGTTGTTTTTTTGGGGTATTTAGATTTGTATTTCTCCTTTTAGAAGGTTTATTTATTGTTGTTCCTATAGCAATTTTTGTACATAGGAAGTTAGAATTTCAAAGGCGCTTTAGTTTAGTTTTGAAATTATGGCATTGCCCTATCAATTAACAAAAGATTTGCTTATAAAACCTATTAAAATATGTATTTTTGCGCTTTTGAATTAAACTTTTCTTTCCAAGATGACCGAACTCTTAAAAAAGATTTTCTTTTCCAGTCGATTGATGGCCGTTTTATTTATTGTATTTGCAACAGCCATGGCTTTTGGAACCTTTATAGAAAGCTGGTATAGTACTGATACCGCTAGGATATGGATCTATAATGCCACTTGGTTTGAGGCGATCATGGTATTTTTTGTCATTAATTTTATTGGTAATATATCGCGATATAGATTGTTGCGAAAAGAAAAATGGGCGGTCTTAATGCTACACCTTTCTTGGATATTGATTATTGTGGGCGCTTTTGTTACCCGCTACATCAGTTTTGAAGGAATGATGCCTATAAGAGAGGGGAAAACCGAAAATGTGTTTTATTCCGATAAAACCTATTTAACAGTGTATGTAGATGGGGAAATTGACCAAGAACGGAAACGCAAAGTTTTAGAAGATGGTATTTTAGTAACAAAGCAGGCTCTTAAGTCAAACTTACCTTGGACCTCAGATTTTAATGGTCAACCCTTTACTGTTTCGTACGTAGATTTTATAGAAGGGGCAAAGGAAGGATTAATTGAAGATCCTAACGGAAATGAATTCCTGAAAATTGTTGAATCGGGTGAAGGGGAAAGGCATGATCATTACTTGGAGAATGGAGAGGTAGCCAGTATTCATAATGTCCTTTTTGCACTTAATAAATATACTGCAGGAGCTATCAATATAACGATCGCTGATGGGGAATATAAGATAGATTCGCCCTTTGAAGGGCAGTTTCTACGCATGGCAGATCAGTTTCAGGGCGAAGTGGCTAAGGATAGCCTTCAGGAATTCCAGCTTAGATCCTTGTACTCTATGGCGGGAATGCAATTCGTAATCCCAGATCCAATGGTGAAAGGTGACTATGGAATTGTGCCTATTCCCGAAAACGAAAAAACGGATAATGATACCGATGCTTTGGTTTTGGATATCACCAGTAATGGAGAGACAGTACGTAAAAAATTTTTAGGGACCAAAGGAATGTCCAATTTTTCAGGAGGTTTTGAGGTAGGTGGACTGGAATTCAATATTAGTTATGGCTCAAAAGTATATACCTTGCCTTTTGCCATTAAGTTGAACGATTTTATTGCGGAAAGACATCCTGGAACAGAAAATAGCTATTCCTCATTTATGAGTAAGGTAACTGTGGAAGACGAACGCCCTTTTGATTACGATATTTATATGAACCATATTTTGGAGCACAAGGGATACCGCTTCTTCCAGGCGAGTTTCCATCCGGATGAAAAAGGGACGGTATTGTCCGTAAACCACGATTTTTGGGGTACTTGGATAACCTATATAGGCTACTTTTTATTGTACACTGGTTTAATGGGGATCATGTTTTTTGGTAAGACAAGGTTTAAAGACCTCGGAGTTGCCTTGGAAAAATTAAAGAAGAAACAGGCGAAAATGGCAATGGTCCTTATGTTTGTGACCGGATTTACAATGGTTGCCCAAGACCCATCAACTGTAGACGAACATGCCCATAGCAATGTGCCTACAGCGGAACAGATAGATTCCCTTTTACACGCCATAACACCTTCTAAGGAACACGCAGCAAATTTTGCTAAATTAGTAATACAGGATGCGGGTGGCCGTATGAAGCCAATCAATACCTTCTCATCAGAGCTATTGCGGAAATTGAGTTTAAAAGACAAGTATACCGACTTTAATTCCGACCAAGTTTTCCTGTCCATGATGTTAAATGCTCCGGCCTGGTACAATGCAGAATTCATTGCATTGGATAAAAAGGGGCAGAATGACAGCCTAAGAAAGATAATTGGGGTACCACTTGATAAAAATTATGTAAAGGCTACGGATTTTTTCGATTCCAAAGGGCAGTATAAATTGGCACCTTACCTTAAAGATGCTTATAGCACCAATACTCCAAACCAGTTTCAAAAGGATTTTAAGAGTATAGATGAACGTCTTATACTTTTAAATAGAGCCTTGGGAGGCGAAATAGTAAAGATATTCCCCTTGCTCAACCATGAAAATAATAAGTGGATCTCTGCGGTGGAGTTTAGAGGAGGACAATACCCTGTTGCCGATTCCCTCTATGCTAATTTTATAAAAAACGCCGTTCCTTTTTATTTAATGAGCTTGGAGAAAGCGGTAAACACAGGTGACTATTCTGAAGCCGATAAATTATTGGCGGCCTTTAAGAAGAACCAAGAAAATCACGGGAGCGAAGTATTGCCCTCCAAGAGCAAGGTAAAGGCGGAAATATTTTACAATAAAGCCGATATATACAACAAGCTATACAAGTACTATGCACTGGCTGGACTATTGATGTTTACACTTTTGGTGTTCCAGATCATTAAAGATAGAAAAGCACTTCGCATCAGTATTTCAACCTTAAAGGTGATAATTTACCTGTTCTTTATTGCCCATACCCTTGGCTTGGGCCTCCGTTGGTATATTTCTGGACATGCTCCTTGGAGTGACGCCTATGAAAGTATCCTATATGTTTCCTGGGCTACCTTGGGGATGGGACTTTTGTTTGCAAAAAAGAGCAATATGACCGTTGCCGCATCTACCTTTGTAACATCAATGCTGTTATTTGTAGCACACCAAAGTTGGGTAGATCCCTCTATTGCCAATTTAGTACCAGTATTGGACAGTTATTGGCTAATGGTACACGTATCTATAATTGTGGGGAGTTATGGGCCATTAACAGTGGGGATGATATTAGGAGTGGTCTGTCTTCTTCTAATTACGTTGACCAATGAAAAGAATAAGGAGAAAATGAAGTTGAACCTTCAGGAACTTACCATTATAAACGAGCTTTGCCTTACTGTAGGATTGGCGATGTTGACTATTGGAAATTTCTTGGGCGGACAGTGGGCCAATGAAAGTTGGGGCCGTTATTGGGGATGGGATCCAAAGGAAACTTGGGCTTTGGTTTCCATAATGATATACGCCTTTGTACTACATGTTAGATTGGTTCCCGGATTAAGGAGCAGCTGGACCTTTAATTTTTTAAGCGTTATTTCTTTTGGAAGCATTATGATGACCTATTTTGGGGTTAATTTCTATCTAGTAGGGTTGCATAGCTACGCCAGTGGGGCGCAGGTAATAACCCCAACCTTTATATATTATACTGTTGTTGGAGTAGTGCTACTAGGAGGTGTTAGTTATTGGCGTTACAAGAAACACTATGCCAAGTAAGAAGTCTAAAAAGTTATTTTTCTTGATATTGGCAGTGTAATTGTTTTGTACCACCTTTCAGGTTATGGCAATTAATATTGACCAATTACCGACGTTTAAAATACGACTTTACCTAAGGGTTAATGACTCGTTAACCTATAAACTCTCCGACCCATGGGTCGGAGCTATTCGGTTGCACTATAATTTTTATTCCATCGTAAAAAGAAAATACTATTAAATTGGGATCCCAGCTATTTTTGTAACTTTAGCGACCTTAGTCCGTTACATAAAATCGAAAACATGGCTCAAAATAAGAAAGGTTTAAACACGGTATGCACCCATACTGGTGAATTGGAGGACAAAACGTATAAGGGTGCCATTTCACCCCTATATATGAGTACATCTTACGCATTTGAAGATGTGGATGTAAAACGTTACCCTAGGTATTTCAATACCCCCAATCAAGTGGGACTGGCAATAAAGATTGCTGCGCTAGAACATGCAGAAGCTGCCCTTATATTCGGTAGCGGTATGGCTGCGATCAGCACCTCACTTTTGGCCTTTTTGAGGGCTGGAGATCATATTGTATTGCAAAAAACTTTATATGGAGGCACCTACAATTTGGTGACGGAAGAATTTGAGAAATTTGGTATTTCCTATTCTTTTACAGACGGCTTACATGCAACGGATTTTGAAGAAAAAATCCAAAACAACACCAAGGTCATCTATATAGAGACTCCATCCAATCCCTTATTGACCATTACGGATCTAAAGGCTGTTGCGGAGATCTCTAAAAAGCACGGAATTGTGTCTATGATAGACAATACTTTTGCAAGTCCAGTTAATCAGAATCCGCTGGATTTTGGTATTGATGTGGTCATCCACAGTGCTACTAAATATATGGGCGGACATTCGGATATATGCGCAGGGGCGGTCGCTTCTTCGGAAGAAAATATGCAGCAGATCTTCCATCTGGCCAAAAATCTAGGAGGTAGTCTAAGTGATTATACGGTTTGGTTGTTGGAAAGAAGTATTAAAACCATGGGAATCAGGGTAAGGGCACAGAACCAAAATGCGCAACGGATGGCTGAATATCTATTAAGCAACGAAGATATTGATGCGGTGTACTACCCTGGTCTACCGTCTCATCCAGACCATGAAATTGCCAAGTCTCAAATGAAAGGTTTTGGAGGGATGCTTTCCTTTGAGCTGAAACCTAAATTTGACGCTTCAAAATTTCAAAAATCCTTAGAGTTGATAAAACCTTCCATGAGTCTTGCTGGTGTGGAAAGCACCACCTTGTCTCCAACACTCACCTCACATTCTCTACTAAGTGCGGAAGAACGCAAAAGGCAAGGTATTGCAGATGGACTGATTCGATTTTCAGTAGGAATTGAGGAAACCGAAGATTTGATACATGATATTGAGCAAGCCTTAAGAAAAGTTAAAGAAGCCATTAAGCTGTCGATTTAAATATATAGGCAGATGTCTTTTACTTGAGGGGGAGGAATAATAATAATTAATTTAAAGTTTAAATGGATAACAAGTTAGGGGTCCATAAATGGCTTTGTAAAAAGAATTGATGAAATTAGACATATTAGTGTTCGGGGCACATCCGGACGATGCGGAATTAGGTGCAGGAGCTACCATAGCAAAAGAAGTTGCAAATGGTAAAAAAGTAGGCATTGTAGATTTAACCCGTGGGGAGCTGGGTACGCGCGGCTCAGCGGAAATCAGGGATAGGGAAGCTGTAGCTTCAGCTAAAATATTGGGAGTAAGTGTGCGCGAAAACCTTGGTTTTGCCGATGGATTTTTTGTTAATGATAAGGAACATCAGCTTAAGGTTGTTGAAATGATCCGTAAATACCGCCCAGATACCGTATTGTGCAATGCTATAGAAGATAGGCATATTGATCATGCCAAAGGAAGTAAATTGGTAAGTGACGCCTGTTTTTTAAGCGGATTGATGAAAATAGAGACCAAACTGGAAGGGGAGGGGCAAGACGCATGGCGCCCAAAAGTGGTGTATCATTATATTCAATGGAAAGACCTTAAACCCGATTTTATTGTAGATGTGTCTAATTTTATGGAGGTGAAAACCCGTGCGATAATGGCCTACAGCTCCCAGTTTTACGATGCTAAAAGCAAGGAGCCCGAAACGCCAATCAGTAGTAAAAACTTTACCGATAGTGTATTGTATAGGGCACAGGATCTAGGCCGCTTGGTAGGTGTGGAATATGGGGAAGGCTTTACTACAGAAAGATATATAGCCGTAAAAGACTTGGGCAGCCTTATTTAAGCCGACTTTTTACGTTGCCGTTTTCCTTTGGGAACGGTGAAATAAAAGGTAGATCCTTTGTTGATTTTGCTTTGTACCCATAGTCTTCCACCGTTATTTTTTACCATTTCCTTACATAGTGGTAATCCTAATCCGGTACCTTTTTCGTTATTGGTACCATAGGTGGAATAATTGGTATTTTCCTGTAGTATCTTCTTTTGAATATTTGGAGGTATGCCTTGACCAGTATCTTTAATATAGACTTCTATATATCCATCCTTTTCCTTGGCGCCAAAGGTGATACTTCCATTGTAGGGCGTAAATTTAATGGCATTGCTCAATAGGTTGCGCAATACAATATCCAATTGATTTTCATCGGCCTTGATACAAGTGTCATCGGAAACTAAATTCTCTACTTTGATCTTCTTTGAGCTTATAAGCTCGTTTAATAGATTTATATTAGCCTGCACAAGATTAGATAATACCACATTGGATGGGATGGTGGTGGATACATTCAGTTGCGACCGACCCCAACTAAGGAGATTGTTTAGGGTGAAGGATATATTGTTGACATCATTTTTTAGCTTTGGAACAAATGCCATAAACTCGGAACTGTCCATATCACCTCGGTTTAACATTTTTAATACGGTTTCTAAAGCGCCTATAGGGCCGCGTAGGTCGTGGGCAATGATGGAAAATAGTTTATTCTTTGTTTCATTGGAAAGCTGCAATTCTAGCTTATTTTGTTCTAAATCTTTCTTTTGCTTCTTAAGATCTAGGTTTAATTTTTTCTGAATTTTCTCTGCCCTAGCAACAAAAAATCCAACAATCGCCATTATTGTTATTACCAGTAGGGATATATATATATAATTTTGCTGTTTGGCCAATGCTTTTTTATTTTCTACTATCAGGGCCTCCTGCTGATTTTTATGGTCAATTTCCGTTTTTAATAAGGTAAGGCTGTTTCTGTTCTCATCCTTGAATAAGGTGTCCGATATTTTTTGAAAAATCTCATGGTATTTTAAGGCCATAGCATGGTCTTCCTCTTGCTTGTATATTTTATACAGTGTTTGAGACCCGAACTTCATACCATCCATCGATTTTATTTTAGAGGCAATACCGAAGGATTTTAGCGCGTACTCCAATGCCACACTGTCGTTCTTAAGTGCAAAATTTGCTTCAGCCATGCCATTGTATAACTCAATGATTCCTCTTTCATCCTGAAGATGCTCATGTAATAACTTGCTTTCGTCATACCAATAGAGTGCTAGCGAATGGTTCTTTTTCATTAGGTATATTTTACCTTTTACCATATAAGAATGGGCAAGCCAATCCCATAATTCATTATTTTTGAAAATATCTATGCTCTTGTTAACGTTGGTAAGGGCAGATTTAAAATCATGCATTTCCGTATAGGTAATTGCCAAATTGCTCATGGTCTGAGCGGAGGAGAGGTCATCGCCTATGTTATCGTTAATTTCTTCTACCTTTTCATAGAAGTAAATAGCCTGTTTATAGTCCTTTTGGGACACATATATATTGGCTATATTTTCATTGAGGATAGCCTCCATTGATTTGTTACCATGGGTCTGTGCCAATTCAATATTTTCTAAATACCCTTTTAAAGCTAAGGAGTAGTTACCTACGTACACGTGTTCGGAGGCCAGGTTATTCGCGGTTCTAAGAATCAGGTCTGTATTTTGAAGGGTTTTAGCCAATACCAGGGACTGATGGTATAATTCTATTGCATTGATATGCTCTCCTTGATCGGAATAGTAGTCTCCTAAATTTTTTAAGGCCTCACTCTCTTCTTCCCGGTTGTTTAGTTTTTCGCTTAACAGCTGTGCCTCTTTGGATAATAATAAGAGGCTGTCCGAATTAATAAAGCGCAATTTAGCAGCTAAATCGTTTAAGAGTTGAATATAAGAATTTTCGTCAGTTACGATTTTTGTACCTTTTCTTATTTCCTTTATTTCATTAACCAAGAAAGGTACTGACTTTTCCTGGGCAAAAGTGGATAGCCCTAGAAAAAGAAAGAAAATTATTACTATATAATATCTTAAATCCCACCACATAATTATAAAATATGATTCAACATTACGCATTATATGTTGTCATTGCGATTTATAAAATTATAATCCTTGTTAATGAAAAACTAACTATTGTTGTGAAAGTAGGTAATTTAGTTGTTTCAGCCTTAAAAACGGCCTTTACATCGAAGATTTCAGGAAAATTTGACCAAGTTTGTCCCTAAATGAAAGATTGTAAAGTATAATTAAAAATAAGGTCAATTTTATTTTGCTTGATGGAACTAAAATTTTATCTTTGCCACCGTTTACAAATGGTGGTTGTAGCTCAGTTGGTTAGAGCGCTGGATTGTGGTTCCAGAGGTCGCCGGTTCGAACCCGGTCTTCCACCCAGAAATACAAGCCTTATCTTTACGGATAAGGCTTTTTTTGTGGGTTTATATGAAGTGCTTTTTTTAGCTAATATAATTCCAAATGTTCTTATGCTTTACGATCTGGGCATAGGTTTGGCGTATAACTGGATGCTGTTCCAGTTGAATATCTTCCTTTAAAAGTTTAAGGGCGTAATATCTAGCCGTCTTTAATATGTCATTATCCTTTATAATATCTGCGATTTTTAAATTCAATACCCCACTCTGCTGCGTTCCCATTAAATCTCCCGGTCCACGGAGTTTCAAATCAACTTCGGCAATTTCGAATCCATCTGCGGTCCTGACCATGGTTTCCAGTCGTGTTTTGGAATCTGAAGAAAGTTTGTGGCTAGTCATTAAAATACAAAAACTTTGATCTGCACCGCGACCTACCCTTCCCCTCAACTGGTGGAGCTGGGAGAGCCCAAATCTTTCCGCGCTTTCTATAATCATAACAGAAGCATTTGGGACATTTACACCCACTTCTATGACCGTTGTCGCAACCATTATTTGCGTTTCGCCTCTCACAAATCGATTCATTTCATAATCTTTGTCAACGGGTTTCATTTTGCCGTGGACTATAGAAATTTGAAACTCTGGCATCGGAAAATCCCTTGAAATACTTTCGTATCCATCCATTAAATCCTTGTAATCCAAGGCTTCAGATTCCTGTATCAATGGATATACTATGTAAATTTGGCGTCCTTTTCCAATTTCGTCCTTTATAAATTGGAATACCTTTAATCGGTTGGAATCGTATCGGTGCACGGTTTTGATTGTTTTCCTACCTGGGGGAAGTTCGTCTATAGTGGAAATATCCAAATCACCGTACAAACTCATAGCCAACGTTCTCGGAATGGGGGTAGCAGTCATCACCAAAATATGAGGAGGAATATCGTTCTTGTGCCATAATCTGGCACGTTGGGCAACCCCAAACCGATGTTGTTCGTCTACAATGGCCAACCCTAAATTTTTATATTGAACCTTATCTTCCAGTAAGGCATGTGTGCCTATCAAAATATGCAGATCCCCATTCTCTAACTGCTCATGGATTATTTTACGGTCCTTTTTCTTAACCGAACCAGTAAGTAGGGCAATATTTACTCCAATATCATTTAAAAGTTCCTTTATTCCAGTGTAATGTTGATTTGCTAATATTTCAGTAGGAGCCATCAAACACGCCTGAAAGCCGTTGTCAATGGCTAACAACATGGTCATTAAAGCTACTATTGTTTTTCCCGAACCTACATCGCCCTGCAATAATCGATTCATTTGAGCATTGCTGCCAAGATCGGCCCGTATTTCCTTGATGACCCTTTTTTGGGCATTGGTAAGGTCAAATGGAAGATGGTTTTTGTAAAATTCATTGAATAATTTTCCCACTTCATTAAAAGAATATCCTTTTATCCGTTGCTTATGGAGTAGGTTTTTTGAAATAAGCTGTAACTGTATATAGAACAGCTCCTCAAATTTTAATCGAAATTGTGCCTTCGCCAGAAGGTCTTGATTTTTCGGAAAATGAATATTGAAAAGTGCATCCTTCTTTGGCAATAGATTCAACTCGCTTAAAATTCCCTGGGAAAGGGTCTCTGAAAACCTGCCATTGGTCTCAATAAATAATTGTTGCACAAGTTTCCCTACTACTCTATTTGTAATTCCTTTGTTGGATAATTTTTCTGTGGATGGATATACTGGCTGCATGCCAATTTTTAGTCCCTTTTCATGTTCTTCTAACAATTCCATATCTGGATGTGGCATGGAAAAGATACCATTAAACCAATTTGTCTTGCCAAATATTACGTAGGGTACATTTAATTTAAGATTCTCCCGGATCCATTTTTGTCCGCGGAACCATACTAGTTCTATTTCCCCTTGGCCATCAGTAAATTTGGCAACCAAACGCTTTCCTCTTTTTTGTTCTACGGTCTTAATGTTGACAATCTTTCCTATTATTTGAACATCAGCACTGGTTCTTTGTAGTTGATTTATTTTGTAGTATTGTGTTTTGTCGATATACCTATTGGGAAATAAATGTAATAAGTCTTGGCAGGTTTCTATTCCAAGCTCCGACTTTAGTGTTTCGGCCCTGTTGGGTCCCACACCCTTCAGGTAGGCTATTGGTGATTGTAGTATGCTGGGGTTCATTCGCTTAAGATAATTAATTTGCCGGTGCTGATTAATGCCTGCTGGGAATAATCCCGAAATGTTCATTTGTGGTACTAAAATAGGACTTACGTTATCTACCTGCAAAAAACTAAAATGCTAAATTTGATAAGACATTTGTCAATACCTATGAAACAACTAGTAATAATCCTTTTCTTGATGCTGGTTTCCGGCCTTGCCGCACAACATCAAGATAAGGTGATTTTCACCCACGGGAAGGTGGAAATTTTTGTAGATGCTCCAAAGAAGACCTTAAAAGGGAGGGTGACTTATAGGTTAAAAATCCTACAAAATTTAGACACTGTTTTTTTGGATGCTCAAAATCTGGAAATTGAAACCGTTCTCCTCAATACTAAAAATGTTACATTTCGCAACAACGGTAAAACCGTAACCGTCTACAATAGATTCCGTAAAAACAGAGACTATACCTTGAATATTAGCTATACTGCTAAACCAAAACAAACGATTTATTTTATAGGTTGGGATAGTTTATCTACTATTAATCAGGTTTGGACCCAGGGCCAGGGGAAATACACTAGCCATTGGCTCCCCAGTTTTGACGATATGCGGGAAAAGGTAGAATTTGATTTAAACATTAGCTTCGATAAAAATTATGAGGTAATCGCCAATGGAGAGTTGGTTGATACCAAGGAAACGGGAGAGTTAAAGCAATGGGTTTTTAATATGGAACGCCCAATGAGTAGCTATCTCTTGGCTTTTGCAATAGGGAAGTATACTAAAAAACAACTTTCTTCAGATAGGGGAGTACCCCTTCACCTATATTATTATCCAAAAGATTCCTTATTCATTGAACCCACCTATAGGTATACCCAGGAGATTTTTGAGTTTTTGGAGCAGGAGATCGGAGTGGCTTACCCCTGGTTAAAATATGATCAGGTGCCGGTTCGCGACTTCCTTTATGCTGGAATGGAAAATACGGGAACCACTATTTTTTCCGACAATTTTATGGTGGATTCTATTGCTTTTAAGGATAGGAACTATGTAAATGTCAATGCCCATGAAATGGCGCACCAATGGTTTGGAAATCTGGTAACACAAACTGATGGTCATGCGCATTGGTTGCATGAGGGTTTTGCCACTTACTATGCGCTTTTGGCAGAAAAAAATATTTTTGGGGAGGCGTATTATTATTGGAAACTATATGATTCCGCTCTAAGATTAAATGAAGCCTCCAACAATAATGGGGGAGAGGCCTTAACAGACCCCAAGGCGAGTAGCCTAACTTTTTATGAAAAAGGAGCCTGGGCACTGCATGTTTTACGGCGTCAAATAGGCGATTCCGTATACAAAGCTGGTATTGTGCGATATTTGGAAAAATATAAATTCGGAAATGCGGGAATTGACGAGTTTTTACACGAAATGGAGCTGGCTGGCGAGTCTGATCTTAACGTTTTTAAAAAAAAGTGGCTAAATGGAACACTATTCCCATTTCTGGAGGCCAAAGATATCTTGATTGCCGAATCTAAAGATCTAGAACAGCTTTTTAAACTTCAGGAAGAATTGATCACCACAAAAAAGGAAAAGGAGCATGTTATTTGGAAATATTTTGAGCAATCAAAATCGATGCCGTTAAAAGCTAAGCTAATAACGACTTATTATAAGTCGTTGTCCGAAGATTTTATAAGAAAGGCCTTTAAGACCAAGGATCTAAGTGTACGTCAGGCTATTGCAACCTCAATTGTGCAAATCCCAATAGGATTAAAGCATGAGTTTGAATCGATGCTCAAAGATGAAAGTTACCTTACTTTAGAGCACATATTGTACAAATTATGGATATATTTCCCAGATGGTAGACTTCAATACTTAGAGGAGACCAAGAATATAATTGGTTTTCCCGATAAAAATGTTCGGATATTATGGTTGACTTTAGCATTGTTGACCAAGGATTATGAGTCTCAAAAGAAAGAAGATTATTATAAGGAACTCAGTGGTTATACCGATTCTAGTTATTCTTTTGAGGTAAGACAGAAAGCTTTTGGAATGTTGCAAGAGGTAATTGGTCTTTCTGATAAAAACCTATTGGATCTGATTGAAGCAACACAACACCATTCTTGGCAATTTAAACAATATTCACGAAGCTTGGTCGATCAGCTTATAAAAGAGCACAGCATAAGGGATAGAATGGAAAATTTAAAAGTAAAACTAAAAGGCGAGGAATTGCGTTATATGAATAACAAATTGAAGGCAGAATGAGGGCAATGGTAATTTCAGGGGGTGGCAGTAAAGGTGCTTTTGCGGGTGGCGTGGCGCAATATCTTATACAGGAAATGAACCACAAATATGATCTCTTTCTAGGTACCTCTACGGGTAGTCTTTTAATTTCACATCTGGCACTCGGTAAAATTGAAAAGATAAAGCAGGTATATACCTCAGTGGATCAAAAGCAGATTTTCAGCAATTGTCCCTTTGTTATCACTAAAAAACATGGTATTGAGACTATTGGGATCCACCATATAAACGTACTAAGGAATTTTTTTAGTGGAAGTAAAACCTTTGGTGAAAGCCATAATTTGCTACAGTTGATCAAAAACACGATTTCCGAAAAAGAATTTGAACAATTAAAACATGATGCGGAAGATATTGTGGTAACCGTTTCCAATCTTTCTTTAAATCAGGTAGAATACAAATCGATTAAGGATTGTACCTATGTGGAATTTTGTGATTGGATTTGGATTTCCTGTAATTACACGCCATTTATGAGTCTAGTAAAGCGGAATGGCTGCGAATATGCCGATGGGGGGCTGGGTAGCATGGTGCCCATAGAAGAGGCGATAAAAAGGGGCGCAAAGGTGGTGGACGCCATTATTCTTCAGACCGAAGTGACCCAACTCAATAGAATGCCTTCCAAAAATGTATTTTCATTGCTCACCAATATGTTTGCTTTTATGTTAGATAGAATAGAAAATCAGAATATTAGAATAGGCAAGTTTTCCGCTAGCCATAACAATGCTATTATTAATTTTTATTACACTCCAACGGTGCTAACAACCAATTCCCTTATTTTTGAAAAAGAAAAAATGTCCCTTTGGTGGGAAAGTGGCTTTAATTTTGCCAAATACAAAAATTCTGAAACCAACCAAATAGAAACAGCAATAGTATGAGGGCATTGGTAATTAGCGGAGGTGGCAGTAAAGGTGCCTTTGCCGGGGGAGTGGCGCAATACTTAATGGAAGTGGAGAAACGGGAATATGATATTTTGGTAGGCACCTCTACTGGAAGTTTGTTGATTCCTCAATTGGCCTTGAATAAGATCGAAAAACTTCACGCCCTTTATACCAATGTAAACCAGCATGCCATCTTCAGCCTTAATCCTTTTGTAGTCCGTAAAAAGGAAGGTAGGGAATATGTAGCCATAAACTATCTCACCTCTCTCCTTCAATTTGTAAAAAAAAGGAGAACTTTTGGGGAAAGCAAGGCCTTGCGTAGGACCATCAAAAAAAATTTTTCGTTGCAGGAATTCGACGCTATTAAAAGAACGGGGAAGGAAGTGGTGGTCACAGTTTCCAACCTTTCCAAAAATAAGGTAGAATATAAATCAATTAAAGATTTTACCTATGCCGAATTCTGTGATTGGATTTGGATATCCTGTAACTATATTCCCTTTATGTCCTTGGTGAAAAAGGATGGATTTGAATATGGCGATGGTGGCTTAGGCTGTGTTGTGCCGATAAGGGAGGCCATAAGACGTGGCGCAACCGAGATCGATGCCATTATTTTGGAATCTGAAAATATGGAACACAATAAGGTACTTGGTAAAAACCCGTTTTCCTTAATGCTGAGTATTTACGGATTCGTATTGGATCAAATAGAATCCCACGATATTTCCGAGGGGGTATTGGCCGCAAAACATCGAGGGGTAAAATTAAATTTATATTATACACCTACTAGGCTAACCGAGAATTCTCTGATCTTTAATAAAAAATTAATGACCAAATGGTGGCAACAAGGCTATAGCTACGCAGAAGATAAATTTTCTAGCACCCCTGATCCCAGTCTAACAGAACAAGAATAAAGGATACCTTTCTGAAAAGCGTTGTGGCTCTAGGGTATTAAAACAGTTATAATGGCTGATAGGTCTAAATTATCGTGTTTTATCGCCCTATAGGCGCTGGAGAAAGAACAGATTACAGCGAATTAAATCATTTTAATCTATCCCTAAACAGAAATTAATTTCAGCCCTATTTCAAGGATTCAAATGATCCAATTAAACAAAAATATCGAGGATCATTTAGACTTGATTGCGACTATTCTTTGGTAAGTGGAATAAAAGTACGATTGGTTTTATTTGATTTAAGATAACCCAATTGACTGGCTGTATTACCAAAGATCTCCAATTTCCTTTTTCACATAAGACAATGCTGTAGCGGATGGCGAAGCTTTATCTAAGCTTGCATTTAGGATGTCTTCCCTAAATTTATCGGAAGTTTCGGATTCGCTCATTCCCGCTTTGCGTATTATTTGAATGGTAGCACTTTTAGCTGCCTTTATAATGTTCCAGCAATCATCCGTCATGTAGATTTGCTGGGAAAGGTTATGATCAAACTCGTTTTCTATACTTTTGATCAGCAAATTTTCATATTCGTTTTTGTTGGTAGACTTTGGGCCGACACGGACCACTAAACTTGGAATGGAAATCCTTTCCAAAAACAACGCCATTCTTTCATAGGCTTGTAACCGTATGGGAAGCGTGTTTTTTTGAGAATCCTTATGTAATAAATACCTTCTTCTGCCTTCCTCGTTTCTGGTATGTAGTCTAAAAAAATAAAATGCCACAACACCGGTTACCACTGCAGGCAACAGATATGCAAAGAGTTGAAAAATTTCATCACCAGTCATAATTGTATTAAAGGTTATGGTTTGTAGTTGATTAAACGGACTAATGCGAAAAAAATTATGGCCCGCTCAATTTTTTTGCGGGCCGAAATTTAGATTTTCAGAGTAAATTTTAAACGTCCTAAACTTTATAGAACCTCCAAAGGAAAAATTATGGGTTTTTCAGATTATCTCTAACCATTTTATAAAACTCATAAAATTTTGGCTGCACAATAATTTCCGTAGCGGTCTCAATAGTGTACATTCCCAGTTCTGATTTGCCAGTGGCTCTAATCCTTTTTGGTTCCACTTGATATTTGCCCTCTAAAAGATTGGCAACGGTAGAAGCCTGTTGGGTACCTATTTGCCAATTATTGTTCTTCTTATCCGCAGAATTCACCAGGTTACTATTGCTGACAATTTCTATATCCATAGTTGGATGAGCTTTTAAAATGTTGGCAATTTTACTTATTATTGCCTCTCCAGAGTCCGTTATTTTTGCACTTTTTGTTTGCTCACCAAAAAGGAAACTATTATCCAAAACCACGGTAATGGCACCATCGCTAACCGTAATTTTGGGGTCTGGACCTAAGTTTTGCTTAAAAACGGTTAAGACTGCCAGGGTAACGGAATCCCTACTGCTCAGGGCCTCTCTAATTACCCTCAATTGTCCTTCTTTTTCTTGTATATTGGCCAAAGTACTGTTAATATTATCTGATCTTCTAGTGGAGGCTTCCGTGAAATTGTTCAAATTTTGTAGGAGAATGCTATTGGTTTCTTTCATTTCTTCTACTTGGACTTCATAAGATTCTACCTTGGTAGAATTGATCCTTTCTTGTCGCTTTACCTCGGACAATGCAGTTTCAGTGGAGCGTAATCGCGATTCTAAATCTTCAATTTCCTGAACTAGTTCTTTTTTGCTTTGGGCATGCGAAATAGAAATGGTCATTAATAAGACTAATACGGTAATTAATTTCTTTCTCATTTATACTATTTAATTTAATAATTAACTTGATTTCATTTTACTGAATGGCGCAAATTTAACCAAATACTTTACATATTAAGGGTTAATTTGAAACGGTCCATAAGGTGCCAGCCGTTTTGGTTTTCTATCCATATTTAGTATGATGGCACTTTGAACTATTAGTGGCAAACTATAACAGCGCTTGGGAATTTGCCAAATGATATTCCTTTACATTCCCGGTGTATAATTCCACCTATTTATTTAAAAAGTCAAGGCTCATTTCGGTCATGGCTTGTACTCCCAACAGCAATCCACTATCGTCTATCTTAAAATCTGGCGTATGGTGAGGAAAGGATTCTTCGCTACCTGGCGTCATGCCTCCCAAAAAGAAAAAGAAACCTGGCACTTCCCTCTGATAATAGGAGAAGTCCTCGGCTCCAGTAACGGCCTTTTGAGTCTGTACGTTAGAATTGCCCGCTACCCTAATGAGGGTGGGCAACATCTTGTCAACCAATTCTGGATCGTTGTAAGTAATTTCAGTAGCATTTTTAATTTCAATAGTGGCCTCCCCTCCGTAGGCCTTGGCAATTGTAGGGACCATTTCTTTCATTCTGCGATTAATCATTTCTTGCATGTCGTAGTCCAAAGTTCTTATAGTACCTATCATTTCTGCAGTTTCAGGTATAATATTGAATCGCACTCCCGAAGTTATTTTACCCACGGTAATTACAGCAGCTTCATTAGTAAGTTGTGCCTCTCTGCTTATAATGGTCTGAAGCCCATCAATAATCTTGGCGCTTATTAATATTGGGTCTACTCCCGACCATGGTTGGGAACCATGGCTCTGTTTTCCTTTTACCTTAATTTCAAAACTTTGTGCTGCTGCCATAGTCCCTCCAGATTTATATCGGATAACCCCGACCGGCGTCTGGGAATTTATATGCAAGCCAAAAATGGCGTCAACATCAGGATTTTTAAGCACCCCTTCCTTCACCATTAACAGGGCGCCACCTTCCTCTCCTGGTGGAGGACCTTCTTCCGCGGGTTGAAAGATAAACTTTACTGTACCCTTTATCTTGTCTCTGTTCTTAGATAAAATCTCAGCGACACCCATTAGGATTGCGGTATGGGTATCATGACCGCAAGCATGCATAACCCCCACTTCTTGCCCTAGAAACTCCGACACCACTGTAGATTTGAAAGGCAGATCGTTCCGTTCTACCACGGGCAAGGCATCTATATCTGCCCGTAGTGCGATTACCTTTCCAGCTTTGTTTCCCTTGAGCACGCCAACAACCCCGGTTTTGGCAACCCCTGTTTGTACCTCTATCCCTAAAGAACGAAGGTGCGTTGCAATTTTCTCTGCTGTTTTAAACTCCCTGTTGGAGAGTTCTGGATGCTGATGAAAATCGCGTCTCCAGTCAATTACTTGTTGTTCAATATCGTTATATTGCTTTTCCAGTTTATATTTTTGGGCCGTTATACTATAGCAGCTTAGGAGTATTATTACAATAATTAAATGTTTCATAGTTGGTTGTTTTAAAAATTAAAAAGTCCATCGGCATTCAACTGAGTGTGGAATAAAGATGTCTCAGCAGATAACGAGATGCGTATTCCCAGAATATTATGCCCAATAAATTTATCTTGTACCAAGGTTAGTTTAGAATTTAGTCATTTGCACAGCACAGGGTTAAACAAGGAAGAGCTTTTAAAAAAGTTTATTATTCCATAAATATATTCAAATTAGCATTAGGATTTGGTTGGGGTGTTCATAATTATTGGAACTTCCATTTTTGGATAAGGCTATTTATGGTTAAATTCACCGATCCTAAAGATTTAAATCTAATAGACACTTGGAGAATTATATAAATGAGTTAAATGAGGCCCAAAAGGCTCCCGTCCTTCACAAAGACGGTCCCTTAATGGTGATTGCCGGCGCTGGTTCGGGAAAGACTAGGGTGCTGACCTATCGTATTGCCTATCTTATGAGTAAGGGGGTAGATGCCTTTAATATCTTATCACTGACCTTTACCAATAAGGCAGCACGGGAAATGAAGAAGCGTATTTCCGATATTGTAGGATCCTCAGAGGCCAAAAATTTGATGATGGGAACCTTCCACTCCGTCTTTGCTAAGCTTTTACGTTTTGATGGGGACAAGTTGGGATACCCGAGTAATTTTACGATTTACGATACTCAAGATTCTCAGCGACTCCTTTCAGCGATAATAAAGGAAATGGGGCTGGATAAGGATATCTATAAATACAAACAGGTACAGAACAGGATATCGTCCTATAAAAACAGTCTTATTACCGTAAAGGCATATTATAACAACCCCGACCTTTTAGAGGCCGATGCCATGGCCAAAAAACCGCGAATGGGTGAGATATACCAGAATTATGTGGATCGATGCTTTAAGGCTGGGGCAATGGATTTTGATGATTTATTGTTGCGTACCAATGAGTTGCTTACCCGTTTTCCTGAAGTATTGTCCAAATACCAGAATAGATTCAGGTATATTTTGGTAGATGAGTATCAGGATACCAACCATTCCCAATATTTAATCGTCAAGGCACTGTCCGACAAATTCCAGAATATTTGTGTGGTAGGGGATGATGCTCAGAGTATTTATTCGTTTAGGGGGGCTAATATCAGTAATATCCTAAACTTTCAGAAGGATTATGACAATGTAGGTATGTACCGTTTGGAACAGAATTACAGGTCTACTCGGAATATTGTAAATGCAGCCAACTCCATAATTGCAAACAATAAGAACCAATTGGAGAAGGTGGTTTGGACCTCTAATGAGGATGGTCCAATGATCAAAGTCCACCAGAGTCCAACCGATGCGGAAGAGGGTAGGTTTGTGGCCGGCTCAATTTTTGAACACAAAATGCAAGAGCAGTTACCCAATGGTAATTTTGCGGTACTCTACAGGACTAACTCGCAATCTAGGGCCATTGAGGATGCGTTGCGTAAACGGGATATTCCCTATAGGATTTATGGCGGACTATCATTTTACCAACGGAAGGAAATAAAAGATGTACTTTCCTATTTAAGATTGGTGATTAACCCTAAGGACGAGGAGGCGCTTAAGCGTATCATAAACTTTCCTGCTAGAGGAATAGGACAGAGTACCATGGATAAACTAACCGTGGCCGCTAACCATTATAACCGATCAATTTTTGAGGTTATAGAGAATTTGGACCGTATAGACCTAAAAATAAATTCTGGAACAAAAAGAAAATTGGGCGATTTCGTGACCATGATCAAAAGTTTTCAGATTATGAACGAAAGTGCAGATGCTTTTGTCCTGTCAGAACATGTTGCCAAAAAAACAGGGGTGCTGTTAGAGTTTAAAAAGGACGGTACGCCAGAGGGAATTGGCAAAATGGAAAATATAGAGGAGCTGCTGAACGGGATAAAAGACTTTGTTGAGGGACAAAGGGAGTTGGCCGATGCCAAAGCAGATATAGGGGAATTTTTGGAAGATGTGGCCCTGGCTACAGATTTGGACAAAGATACTGGTGATGATGATCGGGTAGCCTTAATGACCATTCATTTGGCCAAAGGATTGGAGTTTCCTTATGTGTATGTCGTAGGAATGGAAGAGGATCTATTTCCTTCTGCCATGAGTATGAGTACTAGAAATGAACTGGAAGAAGAAAGAAGATTGTTTTATGTTGCTTTGACACGGGCGGAGAAACAAGCCTATTTAACCTTTGCTCAAACCCGGTACCGATGGGGGAAATTAGTAGATGCAGAACCTAGTAGATTTATAGAGGAAATAGACGAGAAATATATAGAAAATTTAACTCCTATAAAAAGTCACAGGTATACGCCTTTAATAGATGTAGACATTTTTGGCGATATGGATAAAAGTAGGTTGCGCCAGATAAAGCCTATGAAAGGGACACCACCAAGTGGCAATTCCCCTAATGAAAACCAATTGCGCAAGCTGCGTAAGTTGAAGCCCGAACTAGGCGTTCCTGTAGGCAACACCAATTCGGTAGACCCCAACCTATCCGAGGGTTCTTTAGTAAACCACACTAGATTTGGTAGGGGCCAAGTGATAAAAATAGAAGGTGTAGGAAATGATAAAAAAGCGGAGATAAAATTCGATAAAGGCGATATTAAGAAGTTGTTGCTCCGCTTTGCCAAGTTAGAGGTACTCTAATCTTTTTTATAAGTTAGTATTTAGGTCACAGTTAAACTATAGGTGATTTTGTATAAAGGCCTTTAATTTAATAGAGGTATCCAAAAGATCCAACCCAATCCAACCATGACCACCATTAGGGTATAGGGTAAATTCGTGGGTTACGTTTAATTCCTTTAATTTGTCCCTTAGGTCTATTCCTTGGGAATTGGGAATTAAGGGGTCTTGCGCTCCATAAAACAATATGGTTGCAGGGGAAGTTGAGGTTACTTGGTATATAGGACTCACCGCTTCCAATACAGCTGGGTCACTTCCAAATTGATCTAAAAGTTCTCTTAGTTCTTGATCGGTTGTATTTACATATGACTCGTCTAGCAAATTGGTTGGCCCTACAATACTGCAGACCATCTTTACTTGTTTCTTTGTATCATGGGCGTAGCTCCATAATAAGGAAAGATGTGCACCGGCACTGGCGCCAATAAACCCAATCTCGGGAGATATTTGAAATTCCTGTACCCTATTGCGCAATTCGTTTACCACTCTATCTATATCATTTATTTGCATGGGATATGGAGGGGTGTTAACATCGGCTAGCCTATAGTTCATATTCACAACCGCTATTTCCGGGAGTTGTTCCCGAATAAAATCTTTAAAGGCATCCATTTCCGACTTATCACCTTTGTTCCATCCACCTCCATGTATCAAAATCAGTACTTTAGTGTCCTTAGTTCTATTTTTTGGAAGATAAATGTCATATTTTTGATGTGAATCGGTACCGTATTCCAAATTGATGATGTTTTTGGCTTCCAATGAGGTAATGTCAGACGTAATTGCATCTTCCGAACAGGAAGTGATGCAAAAAAAAAGGAAGCCGAGAAGTAGAATATGTGGTAGCTTATACATGAAAAATTATTTCTTAAATTGATAACGTTTATTTTGAACGAATACTATGTCTGAATTTATTAAAATTTATCCGGAAAATCCTAATCCTAAGGAAATTAACAAGGTGGTCAATATTTTACGCAAAGGTGGATTGATAATCTACCCGACAGATACGGTATATGGTTTGGGTTGTGATATTACCAATACCAAAGCGTTGGAAAAAATTGCTAGGATCAAGGGGGTGAAATTGGCCAAGGCAAATTGGTCCTTTATTTGTGCGGATCTGAGTAACTTGTCTGACTATGTTCGTCAAATTGATTCAGCAACTTTCAAGATCCTTAAGAGGGCTTTACCTGGTCCTTATACCTTTATACTCCCAGGGAACAATAACCTACCAAAAGAGTTTAAAAAGAAGAAAACGGTGGGTATAAGGGTCCCCGACAATTCTATTGCCCGATCATTGGTGGAGGTCTTGGGAAATCCTATAATCTCAACCTCGATAAGGGATGAGGATACCGTATTGGAATATACCACCGATCCAGAATTGATCTATGAGAAATGGAAAAACCTTGTCGATGTTGTAATAGATGGTGGATATGGGGATAACGTTGGTTCTACGGTTATAGACCTCTCCGAGGACGAACCTATAATTGTAAGGGAAGGGAAGGGGAGTCTAGATATTTTTTAAGCGTCATAGTACGTATTTCCTGTTTTTAGGAAACTAGGATTTACGTGACGAAGAGTTTTGAATTATTCCATTACTTCACTTAAATTGATCTATTAAGCTTGATCTTCCTCTAAAACTCTGCTTAAAATTATTAGTTCTAAGCATTAAAATTTAAAGTTTACCACAAAAAAAAAGCGACCAATTTGGTCGCTTTTAAAATTTATAAGAAGTATCCCTTAGTTAATTTTAGGATCTTTCATTCCTTCTTCGATCATGCTGTAGAACTGATCAATTTTTGGAAGTACTACGATACGAGTTCTTCTGTTCTTAGCTCTATCAGTATCTGATACAGGAACATATTGAGATCTACCTGCAGCAGTCATACGCTTTGGATCTACGTTGTAATCGTTCTGTAGGATACGAACAACAGAAGTAGCGCGTTTAACACTCAAATCCCAGTTGTCCAACAATACACCGCTTCTGTACGAAAGTGGATCAGTGTGACCTTCAACCATAAATTCGAAATCTGGTTTGTTGTTGACTACCTGAGCAACTTTACCCAATACATCCTTAGCTTTATTGGTTACTGTATAGCTACCACTTCTAAATAATAATTTATCGGAAATAGAAACAAAAACAACTCCTTTTTCAACGCTAATTTCGATGTCTTCATCATCCAAGTTTCCAAGAACACCTTTTAAACTTTGAACTAAGGACAGGTTTACAGAATCTCTTCTTGTAATAGCGTCGCTAAGTTTTCTAATGGTAAGGTCTCTTTCTTTAAGACTTTCTAAAGATTTCTCTAAATTGTCGGCTCCTTTACTAGTAAGGGTAGTAAGGTTGCCCATGTTGTTAATTAAATCTTGATTATTTGACTTTAAGAATTTGTTTTGATCTTCTAAAGTCTGCATCTTGGATGTGGCCGCGGCCTTATCCTCTAAACAAGTGTTTAATTTAACAGTGGCGGAATTCAGCAAATCTTGTGTTTCTTTGGCTTTAGCCTCTAAATTTGCATACTTTTTTTGCGACACACAGGAGGATAATAATAGGGTTGCTCCTAAACAACCTAAAATAATTTTTCTCATAGTTATTCTAATAATTAATTATTGTTCTATAATTTGTGCAAGGTAATAGATTGCTGCCAAAAATATATAAAATGCTCACATATAATAGCCTTAATTAGTTAATTTTTTATTAAAATGTTAAATTTTCTTACATTATGTACGAAATGGGACCATACAATTGACTTTGTAGTGTAATAGGTGCCCATGAAATTTCGTTTTTCCCGTTTCTTGAACATGGTGTTGAAGTGCTTGTAAAAACTTAAATGTGCTCGTAAAATTGCCCAACAGTGCTGAGGCTTACCTTGAAAAACAAAACGGACACCGGCAACTCCATCCAAGAATAATCGTAAACCTAATATCGGAATCCCTTTTTTGGGCGGAAGGTTTTTGAGTATAGAGAACAAAGAATTTCTAAAATTTAAAAAGGTCTTTTTAGGATCCATATTGCTCAAAGTGGATCCTCCTAGGTGATAAATTTTTGAACTCCCCACATAATAGACATGATAACCATTGTTTTTTGCTCTCCAACACAGATCTATTTCTTCCTGGTGGGCAAAATAATCCTCATCAAAACCTTGAAGTTGGTGAAAAACATCACTTTTTATAAACATACATGCGCCAGTGGCCCAAAAAATCTCCTTTTTGTCATTGTACTGGCCCAAATCTTGTTCCAATTCCTGAAAAATACGTCCCCTGCAAAAGGGATATCCAAATTTATCTATAAACCCTCCTGCAGCCCCAGCGTATTCAAAATGGGTTTTATTCTTATAATCCAATATTTTTGGTTGTATAATGGCTGCTTTCGAATTATTTAAAAATTCTTCGGTGATAGGCGACAACCAATCTTGAGTTACTTCTACGTCCGAATTCAGTAAACAATAAACATCGGCCTTTATTTGTGGTAAGGCATCATTATAACCTTTGGCATAGCCACCGTTGCTGCTATTCTGAATGATTTTGATCTCTGGATACTGTTTCTTAAGGAAGGCGATGGAATTGTCTGTAGAGGCGTTGTCCGCTACATAAATATCAGCTTCCTTCGAGAAAGCCGTCACGGAGGGGAGAAAC
This sequence comes from Arenibacter antarcticus, assembly GCF_041320605.1. Classification (NCBI taxonomy): domain Bacteria; kingdom Pseudomonadati; phylum Bacteroidota; class Flavobacteriia; order Flavobacteriales; family Flavobacteriaceae; genus Arenibacter; species Arenibacter antarcticus. The sequence goes on along the minus strand of NZ_CP166679.1, from coordinate 4,550,599 downwards.
TTCTCTAAAAGCGCTTCACCATTCCAATTAAGTATTACTACTGCAATTTTCAACATTTGTGGATTCCCAACGTTAATTTTGGGGTTTTTATATTAAAGAAAAATTATTTAAGGGAGCAAAGTAAGGTAATTTTTTACTTAGTTAAATTCAATTGTTTTTTTAGCACTTGTAAATTTAATTTAAGTAAAATGTGATTGGATATTTCAAAATGTTTAAGGGGTGTAGTTAGGGATGGTTTTAAGGAAAGTGTACATTTCCCCTTCTAGGTCCATTTTACAATAAAAATTTTCCAGCCCATTGGTCACCATTAGATATTTTGCATTTAGTTGAAGGTTGTATCTTGCTATCTGATCAAAAACATGCTGGGTTATAGTTATTTTTGGGGCTTTGCATTCTACCAATAATTCAATTTCACCGTCCGGACTAAATATCACTACATCATATCGTTTCTTTAAATTATTGATCAGTAGTTGTTTTTCGATATTAATGTGGCTGAGAGGGTAATTTTTTTCTTTCCACAAATAATGGACCACGTGTTGACGCACCCATTCCTCGGGTTGTAGGACTACAAATTTTTTGCGGATCACATCAAAAATATAGATTTTATTTTCCCTATTTTTGAAGCGAAATGGATATGATGGAAAGTTTAATGGCTCCATGATGTAAAGTTGATGAATTTTTTTAAATGGATGAAGTAAAACAAATTGTAGGCAATATAAAAAAGGGAAATATAGCACCAATATATTTTCTAACAGGAGAGGAACCCTATTATATTGATAAAATTTCGGAGTATATTGAGAAAAATGTTCTTTCCGAGGAAGAGCGTGGATTTAACCAAGTGATCCTCTACGGTAAGGATGTTAGTGTAGAGGATATTGTAGGGAATGCCAAGAGGTATCCAATGATGGCCGAAAGGCAGGTAGTAATCATTAAAGAGGCGCAGCACTTATCTCGGTCCATAGAAAATTTAACATCCTATGCGGATAATCCCCAACCGTCTACGGTATTAGTGATTTGCTATAAGTACAATAAGTTGGACAAACGAAAAAAGCTGTATAAGGCCATCAATAAAACGGGCGTTATTTTTGAAAGCAAGAAGCTATACGAGAATAAGGTTGCAGATTGGATCAGGAAGGTGCTAAAATCCCGTGGATACGATATAAGCTTCAAGGCTGCCAATCTTTTAGTGGAATTTTTGGGTACAGATCTAGGGAAAATTGACAAGGAATTGGAGAAACTTTGTCTTGTGGTTCCCAAGGGGGTCGAAATTACCCCAGAAGCTATAGAGGAGAATATAGGGATCAGTAAGGATTACAATAACTTTGAGTTAAAAAAGGCCATTGGTGAAGGAAATGTGGTGAAGGCCACGATGATCGTTAATTATTTTGGCCAAAACCCCAAGGACAATCCTTTTGTACTTACAATTACCTTGTTGTATTCCTTCTTTAATCAGTTATTGGCCTATCACGGGCTAAAGGACCATTCCTCAAAAAGCGTTTCAAGCGCACTGGGGATACGGCCCTATTTTGTTGAGGAAATTCAGATTGCCGCAAGAAACTATCCCATGAGACGTGTTAGCGGAATTATTTCTGAGCTAAGGGAGCTCGATGTAAAAGGGAAGGGGGTAGGTTCTACCATTTCCCATCAAGACCTTTTAAAAGAGCTGCTGATAAGGATATTCCATTAATAGGCTACTTTATTTTTTGTCCAAACTGTATTTTCCAGGACCTAACAAAAGTATACTGGTAAAACCTACTAAAAATAATATTGCTTTTTCCTTAACGCCTATTGGGTCATTGGCATGAACAATAAATAGTGCAACCATCATGGTTAAAATAATTGGTACAGAGGCCCAACGGGTCCTTATTCCAATAATCACCAAAATAGGACATATAAATTCTCCAATAACCGCTAAGAATAGGGAAGGAGCCGCTCCGATACCCAATGGATTTCCAAATTCGAAGTTGCCTTGTATTAGATTTAGAAATTTAGGAATTCCGTGGGTTAGCATCAAAACAGCAAAACCAACACGTAAAAGAAGTAAGCCGAAATCTTTCATTAGGGGGGAATTAGGTTTAGATTAATTATTAATAATGGGGTTAAAAATAACTAATTGTTTATTATTAATATCGATTTTAATTAAATTAAAATAATGGATAGAACAGTTTTCGCTCCATTGCTTTCTAATTCAGTTTTATCTTAGTTTAGGAAATTCACTGGGGTTGGATTCCCGCATTATGGAATATACTTTTTCAAAGATATCCTCCGCATTTGGTTTGGAAAAATAATCCCCATCTGTGGCATATGCTGGCCTATGTGGCGCGGAGGTCAATGTTTGGGGGGCACTATCCAAGTATTGATAAGCACCTTGTTTTTCTGTTATTTCGTGGATCAGGTAGGCTGAACATCCACCGGGAACATCCTCATCTATAACTAATAATCGATTGGTCTTTTGAATACTCTTTAGAAGGTTATGAGCTGTATCAAAAGGCATTAGACTTTGGGCATCCACAACCTCAGCATCTATCCCCACTTCTTTTAGTTCCAATGCAACCTGCATTACAATTCGCAATGTAGATCCATAGGATAAGAGCGTAATATCATTACCTGGCTTCAGTACTTCCACCACACCAATAGGGGTACATAATTCGCCCAGATTATTGGGTCTATCCTCTTTTAGACGATATCCGTTCAGGCATTCTATAAGTAGTGCAGGTTCGTTACCTTTCATTAAGGTATTGTAAAAGCCGGCCGCTTTGGTCATGTTTCTCGGGACTAGAATATACATTCCCCTTAACAGGTGAATTAGTCCGCCCATTTGAGATCCTGAATGCCATATACCTTCCAGTCTATGTCCTCTAGTCCTTACTATCAATGGCGCACGTTGTTTACCTACAGTCCTGTACAATAAGGTAGACAAGTCATCGGTTAGGGTGTATAAGGCATAGAAAATATAATCCAAATATTGGATTTCGGCAATGGGACGTAAGCCGCGCATGGCCATTCCTATTCCCTGTCCAATAATGGTTGCTTCCCTAATGCCACAATCGGCAACCCTAAGTTTCCCGTATTTTTTTTGCAGTCCTTCCAACCCTTGGTTCACATCGCCTATGGCGCCGGTATCTTCCCCAAAAATTAAGGACTCAGGATATTTGTTAAATAATTGATCAAAATTATCCCTTAATATTACCCTGCCGTCAACCTCATCGGGGTCTTGGTCATAAGTGGCCTTCACCTCGGGAACATGGATGGCGCTATTTTCTTGTTTATTGTATAGAAAGGAACTGAATGTGGACTGGGATTCCTCCAGAAATGTCTCCGTCCAGTTGGCCAAGGCCTCCTTTTCTTTAGAAGTTTCCCCCAATAAATAACGCATGGCCTTTCTTGCTGTAGAGGCCAAGTCTTTTTTAATTGGCTCTTCCGTTGCTATTAGGTCATTTTTAAGTTTTGTGATAAAATTTTTGTTGGGACTTGCGTTTGCGGCATTTTCAAGTAGATTTACCAACGTTTTTCTCAGTTCCCTATGTGGGGCTAAAAACTCTTCCCAAGCTTCCTTTTTTGCGCTTCGGACTACTCTTTTTATATTCTTTTCAATAGTTCCTAATTCCTCTTCCGTTGCAATTTTATTTGCAAGAATCCATTCCCGATAACGTTTGTTACAATCGTTATCCCTTTCCCAAGACAATCGGTCTTCACTCTTATACCGTTCATGAGATCCAGAAGTAGAATGCCCCTGTGGTTGGGTGAGTTCAGTGACATGGATAATAACTGGAACATGCTTTTCCCTAGCTATATCGGCAGCGTTTTCGTAAGCGTGAATCAGCCCAGTATAGTCCCAGCCCTTCACTTTTATAATCTCAAAGCCCTTATCCTTCTTATCACGTTGGAATCCGGCCAATATTTTGGAAATATCTTCCTTAGTGGTCTGATACTTTGCATGGACAGAAATTCCGTAATTATCGTCCCATATGCTTATGACCATCGGTACTTGCAATACACCGGCGGCATTAATGGTCTCAAAAAAAGCGCCTTCACTGGTACTGGCGTTGCCAATAGTGCCCCATGCTACTTCATTTCCATTCTTGGAAAACTTTTCGCTATTAATTCCCTTAACGTTCCTATAAATTTTGGAGGCTTGTGCCAGTCCTAATAGCCTAGGCATTTGCCCTGCAGTACAAGAGATGTCTGCGCTACTATTTTTTTGTTTGGTGAGATCTTTCCATGTGCCATCCTCGTTTAGGCTGAAGGTAGTGAAGTGTCCTCCCATTTGCCTACCGGCACTCATGGTTTCTTTAGTGATATCCGTGGTAGCATAAAGCCCATGAAAAAATTCTTTTGGAGAAAGCAGGTTCAACGCCATCATAAAGGTTTGATCCCTGTAATATCCACTTCTGAAATCTCCATCCATGAAGGAGCGTGCCATGGCAAGTTGTGGAAGCTCCTTCCCGTCGCCGAAAATTCCAAACTTTGCCTTCCCGGTCAAAACTTCCCTTCTTCCCAACAAACTACACTCCCTACTGGTAACTGCAATTTCGTAATCTTTCAATATTTGAATTTGAAAGTCGTCAAATGAAATATCGCTGCTAGTTTCGGAATCTATATTCATCACGGGATTAATGGTTTATTGCAAAAATATCAAATCATTATGGTTTTTGCAAACCATCAAATGTGATAATGCTTAATAATTCCTTAAAATAGTGGTCTGGGTAATTTTATTTATTGGTAATATCGCAAAAAATTAAGGTATAATTACGAATATTTCAATTCATTAAAACCATTTTCTAGTAAATAGTCCGGTTAAGGTCCTAGGGCTAAAGGTAATTACGAATCTGATTTTTTGATCGTACTGGGGTTGTGATATTTCCCAACCATTGTTGGAATATATTGGAAAATAGAGTTCAAAATAGTCGGTCAATAGGTTTAAGCGTATACCAGAATCGTATACAAACCGCTCTTTTATTCCTCTGTTTTTCACGAAACCTAGATCCCCATAAAGCTCTATCCATCTCCATAGGTTGACACTAGAATTTATAGTGGCCATCCAATCATTGGCAAACGGATGTTCTAATTTCGATTTAAATCCCCCTTCGGCAACAATAATCTGCTGGCTATAAATTCCGGAGCCCTCGGAACGGCCCAAATAACTATAATCAAAAAGATAATCTGTTGGCCGGTCTAGAGCGAAACTGAAAAAATTTGTGTTGCCCGCAGTCTTGTTGCGCACAAATTTCCCGGCAAAAAAGCGAATATTGAATTGGGTGTTGTTTTGAAATAGCTTTCGATATTCCAACTCATAGGCCAATTTAGTGAAAAGACTGGAATGTTGAGCATCCACAGACCAAGATAGGTAATTAAGAATATTATTGGTGGTGTTAATATATTTCGCATTAATTACACTGTAGTCGGGGTCCGATTCTAAGCCGTTGTTTTCTAGGGTGTTGTCTATTGTTCTGAATACATTTACAGATCTAAATATTAAGGCTTCCCGCTTATTCAATAGTAGATTATCTGGCCTCCATCCAAAACCAATTGAAGGACTAATGGTGCTATAACGCGAATTTTTTTGAAAATGAGAAGTAGACCCCCTTAAGGAGTAATTAGTAACGTATAATCCACTTTTTCCGTGATACTGTCTAAAATTAAAGTTTCCATAGCCAACGAAAGATTTCTCATTTGGAGCGTAGGAAGGTGCAAAGTCGAATACGAAAGGGCGTTCCAATAACGTTTTGTTATGTAGCCGCATTCCTGGTGACAGACCGTCATATTTGTTAAAGCTCAGTATTGGGACATAAAATACCTGATTGAAATAAGGGTCCTCGGCATCTTTAAAGAATTGGAATTTCAACTTTTTATTACTAGTGAAGAATCCATTGAGCGATTTCCAATTATCTCGCTGGTTAAATTCTGGAATGGTCTGGTCGTAATTCAGGACTAAGCGCTCTTCGTTATTTCTGGGAATATGGAAAGTTTTTTCTTCGGTAATATTGGTGAACCAATACTTGGAGACCACGGTGTCGTTTTTGATGCCAAACAGTGATATGGGTACATTGGTGCCTTGTTTATTCTTTAAGGTGACCAACAGCGAGTCTTGTGTTTTTATAACCTTCGTTATTTTAAAATCGATCTTCTGTGTGGTAGATACGTATTCATCAAAAAACCAATTGATGTCCTTGCTTGAGTTTTCTACGACTATAAATTTAAAATCCGCAGCGGTGGATGCCTTTAATTTATAGAACTTATAAAATTCTCTAACACTTTGATCAATCTGGGTTTTTCCGGTATAATCTGCCAAATAGGCCAACCCCAATCCCGCCTTGTATCTATTGGCTATTTTTTGGTTGAATTTGATCAAGGAATCATTAGGAGTTGTCAAGGATTGATCAATGTTTTTTCGAGCAGATAGCATGTGTAACAAGGGATATTGCTCGTTAAAACTCATTTTTGCCAAGTGAAAGCTTCGAATTCCCCAAATACTCGATAATTTTCCTAGCAATTTCTGGTCCGGATAATGTTGTTCCACAAAATTGATCATCAGATAATTTATAATGGCGTCGTTAACCCAATTTTCTTTTCTTGGGTTTAGAAACATCGTTTCCTTGATAAGGCTGTTTAAGGCAGTTTTTAAAAATTTCATTTCAAATTGAAACTTTTCCTCATAGGGTCTAATAAATTTGGGCAGCTGGTTTATTCCATATAAAGGGTCCTTGTTGTAATCCCATTCACTTACAAGTAATTGTTTGTGAGGGTATTCCCCTAAGCTTTCCTGTATAAATTGTGAAATTTTATTTATGGAAATTCCGGAAGATATTTCATCATATCTAGAAGACTCCAAATCCGTAACCATCGTTAGTCCCGGGGTAACATGTTTGGTAAACCGCCTAGTGGGACCAATTATTAGTTCCGCACTTTTTTGATCGGTCCCGGTTAGGATTATTTGCTGTTTGTTGCCCGAGTTCGATTTCTCCGATTCATAAAAATTAGAAACTAAGTATAGGTCTTTTGGAAAAGTAATTTCCAACGTAGTATTGGTAATTACAGTGAATAGGTCTTCCAAATTTTTATTGGAATATAAGTGCCACTCACCATCATAAACTGCGGGAGTCAGATACCAATCCTTTAAAAAATATTCCCTATTGTCGCTAAATCCATAAGGAGTAAACTTGTTAGGAGGTAATTTTACTCTATAGGTAATGAATAGCTTAACGGAAGAATGTGGGTGCAAGGGGGCATTAAGGTCAATTTTAATAATATCCCGCCCTGGCGTATAGTGCCAATCTAGCCCCTTATGTTCAAAATCTACGGCACTTATTATTTTGGTATATCCCCGTTCTTCCTCTTTTGCAAGATGGAGTCCCTTCTTAAATTCCTCGGAAAATCTTTTGGCCAATGCTGAGTTTTTATCTGCATAGGCATTAGCCCAGTCATTAAAATAAAGTGCATTTAAGGTGTCCTGGGACTCATTGTAGTACTGAATCTCTTGTTGGATGCCAATTTCTTTTGCCTCTTCATTTATGGTTGCTATAAGCTTATTACTGTGTTGGGAATAACCGAGATGGCCTAATAAAAAAAATATCAGGAATATGGTGTTAAGGGGTCTATTGGCCAATTCTTTCAAAAAATTTGGAGTTTAAAAATTTGGAGTTAGTAGGTTGCCTTTGTAAAAGGCGTCAATAATATCCACTACCTCTTCCTCAGTATCTACAATTTGTATTAAATCTAGATCCTTTGGACTAATATTACCTACCTCTAGCATGGAACTTTTTATCCATTCGATCAGTCCGCTCCAAAACTGTGTCCCAACCAATATAATTGGAAACTTTTCAATTTTATTGGTTTGTATGAGGGTAATGGCCTCGAAAAGTTCATCCAAGGTTCCAAATCCACCAGGCATAACTACAAATCCCTGTGAATATTTCACAAACATCACCTTGCGGACAAAGAAGTAATCAAAATCCAAACTTTTATCCTTATCAATATACGGATTATCATGCTGTTCAAATGGCAAGTCTATATTTAAACCCACGGAGGTTCCCCCGGCTAAATGGGCACCTCTGTTCCCAGCTTCCATGATACCGGGACCACCTCCTGTGATAATTCCATAACCTGCTTCAGAAATTTTCTTGGAAACATTAACGGCAAGTTCATAGAACGGGTCTCCAGGTTTAGTTCTGGCAGAACCAAAAATGGAAACACATGGTCCAATTGCACTCATTTTTTCGAATCCGTTTACAAATTCGCCCATAATTTTAAACAAGGCCCAGGAATCATTGGTCTTTATCTCATTCCAGCCCTTATGATGTTGTTCTTTTCTCATATGATGTTGTTATATGTCAATTTTTAAACCTTCCTAAACGGATCAAAATTTGTTAGGGGGCAAAACTTATTAAGGGTATTGCGCTAATTTGGTATATAAATCTTAATAAGTTACAAACCTAATTCTTTTCTTAGAAACTTGGAAGTATAACTTTTTTTGTCCTTTGCCACTTCCTCAGGGGTGCCTTTCGCAACTAACATGCCGCCTTTTCTACCCCCTTCATAACCTATATCCAAGATATAATCCATCATCTTTATAACGTCCATATTATGCTCAATGATTAGGACGGTATTGCCATGATTTACAAGCTCATTTAAAACGTTCATCAGAACCCTAATATCTTCAAAGTGAAGGCCAGTGGTTGGCTCGTCCAAGATATAAAAAGTGTTTCCAGTATCTTTTTTCGATAATTCGGTAGCCAATTTTATACGCTGTGCCTCCCCTCCGGACAAAGTGGTAGATTGCTGTCCAAGAGAAATATAGCCCAATCCCACATCTTGAATCGTTTTTAGTTTTCGATGAATTTTAGGGATTTTCTCAAAAAACTCCACCGATTCGTTGATCGTCATTTCAAGGACATCAGCGATAGATTTCCCCTTGTACCTTATTTCTAGAGTCTCCCGGTTAAACCGTTTGCCGTAACAGGTTTCACAATCCACATATACGTCTGGCAAAAAATTCATTTCTATGACCCTTAAACCTCCACCTTTACAGGTTTCACACCGTCCTCCAGATACATTAAAACTAAAACGACCAGGTTTATAACCTCTAATTGCAGCTTCCTGAGTCTTGGCGAACAAGGTTCTTATTTCACTGAAAACGCCGGTGTAGGTGGCCGGATTTGATCTCGGAGTCCTTCCTATAGGCGATTGGTTAATGTCTATGACCTTGTCTATATGCTCCAGACCACTGATTTTTTTATAAGGCATTGGTTTTTTAACCCCATTAAAATAATAAGCGTTTAGAATTGGATATAGGGTCTCATTGATCAAGGTAGACTTGCCACTTCCAGAAACGCCTGTAACCCCGATCATTTTTCCCAAGGGGAGTTCTACGGAAATATTTTTAAGATTATTTCCGGTGCACCCCGTTAATTTAATAGATTTCCCGTTACCTGGTCTTCTGGATTTGGGGACTTCTATATTTAATTCCCTGTTGATATAGGCCGCAGTAAGTGTGTGATGATTTTTAAGGTCGGCAGGGGTGCCCTGTGAGATTATTTCCCCTCCGTGTTTCCCTGCTTTTGGTCCAATATCTATTACATGGTCTGCGCGTTCTATCATATCCCGATCATGCTCCACCACAATTACCGAATTCCCTAAATCCCTCAGTGATTCAAGGGATTTTATTAATCGCTCGTTGTCTCTCTGGTGCAATCCAATACTGGGCTCGTCCAAAATATAAAGTACCCCTACCAATTGAGATCCTATTTGGGTAGCCAATCTGATCCGCTGGGCTTCCCCTCCGGATAAGGATTTGCTGCTTCGGTTTAGGGAAAGATAATCGAGCCCCACATCCAATAGAAATTGGATCCTAGTTCTTATTTCCTTAATTATTTCTTCCGCGATCTTTAGTTGGTTGCCCGATAGTCTTGCCTCTAAATTCTGGAAATAATCCGCTAACTCGGAAATATCCAAATTGGATAATTGGGCAATATTTTTATCGTCTATCCTAAAGTTCAACGAGGCTTGTTTTAAACGTGTCCCTTCGCAGCTGGGACATTCAACTTTATCCATGTATTCCTTGGCCCATCGTTTAATGGAGGTGGAATTGGCTTCGTTAAATTGACTTTTTATAAAGTGTGATATGCCCTCGTAGTCAATTTTGTATTGCCTTTTAACGCCTAGGGCCTTGGAGTCTATTTCAAAACTTTCCTTACCTCCATAAAGAAGAATTTGAACGGCTTGATCTGGAATTTTAGAAATAGGGTCGTCCAATTCAAAGTTATAGCGTTGGGCAATGATTTCAATCTGTTTAAAGGCCCAGGTTTTTTTATATGGCCCCAAGGGGGCAATGCCGCCGGCAGTAACCGATAATTTTTTGTCAGGAAAAATCTTGTTTTCGTTTACCTCGTATAGGTGTCCTAAACCATTGCAATCAGGACACATTCCTTTGGGTGAGTTAAATGAAAATGTATTGGGTTCTGGAGAGGGATAGGAAATCCCAGTGGTAGGACACATTAGGTCTCTACTAAAGTAACGGGGTTCTTCGGTACCTTCCTCTAAAATCATTAGTACATTATCACCGCTGTACATAGCAGTATTAATGGTTTCGGTTATGCGCTTGTCCAACTCGGAATTCTCTACTATTTTTAGTCGGTCAATAACAATTTCTATGTCATGGGTTTTGTATCGATCCACTTTCATGCCCTTTACAATGTCTTTTATCTCCCCATCTACCCTCACCTTCACAAAGCCTTGTTTTGCGATCTGCTCAAACAGTTCCCTATAATGTCCTTTTCTAGACCTGATCACCGGAGCGAGGATGTTAATTTTCTTGTCCTTATAGGCAGATATTATGAGGTCTTTTATTTGTCCATCGTCATAGCTAACCATTTTTTCACCAGTATTATAGCTATAGGCATCACTGGCCCTTGCGAACAGAAGTCTAAGAAAATCATAAATTTCCGTTATAGTGCCCACAGTGGATCGGGGCGATTTGGAGGTGGTTTTTTGCTCTATGGCAATAACCGGAGACAACCCATCTATTTTATCCACATCCGGACGTTCCATTCCGCCTAAAAATTGTCGTGCATAGGCAGAGAAAGTCTCAATGTACCTTCGTTGCCCCTCCGCATAAATAGTATCGAAGGCTAGGGACGATTTGCCACTGCCGGAAAGACCCGTTATCACCACAAGTTTTTCCCTTGGGATGGTAACATCTATATTTTTAAGGTTATGGACCCGAGCTCCCTGAACCTCAATATTTTCTTCGTATTCTATCATTATTATAAACAAAGCGCGAAGTTACGATTTTGACCTCTAAAAATGAAGTGAGCTGAATTTAGTTTTTTGTTATGTAAGGGCTTAACCATAAATTAGCGGGATTAACATTAAATTAATTTTATATGCGACTATTAGGAATAGGATCACGAATTCTGCACAACGAATTTGGGAAAGGTGTGGTGACCAATGTAACTTCCAAACATTACTGGGTTACGTTTATTGATAGTGGATTGGAAACTATAGCTATTGATTCTGATTTTGAAATTATTGAGTTACTGGAGGATGAGGTGGATACTATAAGTTTTTCAGAAGTTGAGGAATCCCTGATACGTATTCTTAGGAAGTGGGGAGATAACAGTTCTATTACTCCTTTAGCGGACAAATGGAAAGGTGGATCTCTAGTTTTAAGGCCTGGAGATTCTAATTTAACAGAAAAGGAAATTCCAATAGACACTTTTTTTCATAAAATTGTTATGGTAAGGGATCGGATAAGGGTAATGGAACAAAAAATTAATGGTAGTTCAAATTTAGATGATCGAGAAAAGGTTGATCTACAACAATACCTAACCCGTATCTACGGCAGCTTAACTACATTTAATATACTTTTTAAAAACCAAAGCGATAATTTCGTAGGGGAAAAAACTAGGTGATTTCTTAGGACTTTAGAATGTAAGAATCCTCTACTTTTTTAGACAGCTGTTTTTTCACCTCTAAAAGTGGTGGGTTCAGGAATAGTATTATTTGAATAAAGGAAGTTGTTGACCAAGGGTTTTAAGTTTGTCCTAGACAGGGTTTCCTTGGTATGGATAGGAGAGAGGTCTCTGGTGATTATTTCTGTTTTCCCCAGATCGTAATAAATTGCATAACGCCGTTTAAGATCGTAGATCAAAAACTCATTATGGGGGAATTTTGATCGATAATATTTGGATATCAATGGCAATACATCACAATGTGGAGCCAAGGCAGAAAAATAAATGTCATCTTGGGAAATCCTGAATTTTGCGATTGCCTCTATCCTATGCTTTTCCCTAGCAACCATACCAGCATAATGATGAAGTTTTATTTTAATGGATTGCAATTCTTCCAACTCCCCTTCTGAAAGATCATGATAAAGGGAATAGATGTATTTATAGAGCGGTAATTCAATGCCGTTTGTTTCGCTCAAAAAGGAAAAATATATAGTTTTAATAGCGGCATTGTTTTTTATCTGGATCCCATTCCAAACACGCCTGGCCTTATCCCGATCGGTGATAATAGTCTCCGTTTCTGTAAAAAGGCCTTTTTGGACCTTTTTATTTATCTGAATATCCATCACTCTCATTTTGGTTTCGAAGGTCCTGTATATAACAGATAGAAATCCATTGAAGCTTCCGTCGTAACGTAAAATCTTTGCGTTTTCCATACTTAGTCGAATAAACTGGGTTGTATATAAATTCTTTTTCTCGATATATCGGGTTTAAGCCTTGTTGGTGTTGTTCTAAGATTTTCACCATTTCGGGTTTTACGCACCACCAAGGTTTCATCCTCCATTGCCGAAATAGCCAAATGGCTTAATTTTCGATGTAGATCTTCTATGGTCATGGAATATGGCTTTGTAATTACTCCAAATATATGGAATTATTCCTAATTATGGAAATAATCCAATTTAATTATTGGATATAATCCAAAATATGTATATTTGAGGATATTAATGGACTATTCCGTACAGGATAACGGCTACTATTTTTAGGGCCATAAATTAAATTTTGGGATATGAACGATGATTTAGATATTGCAATCAAGCGTTTTACTGAGATACGTAGAGAACTTGGTTTTACCCAAGCTGAATTTGCTAACCTTTTAGGGGTTTCCAATACCACTGCAGATATAGAGCGTGGTAGAACAAAATTATCAGGGACCGTAGTTGCTCAACTGCTTAAACAATTTAATATAAATCCGCTTTGGTTGTTCGGGGACAGTACCCATAGGCATTTGTCTCCCGTTAATGACAGTGTTTTACCTAAAGTAGTTACTGTTGATTCTTCTGATAATGAAAATATGGTATTGGTAAACGCAAAGGCGGCAGCAGGATATCCCCAAAATATACAGGATACTAGTTGGTATAGGCAACTTCCCGCCTTTGATATTCCACTTCCCGAGTTTAGAAATGCTACCTATCGCGGCTTTCAGGTAGATGGGGACAGTATGATGCCTAACTTACGAACAGGGGAGTGGGTCTTGGCAAAGGCAGTAGAAAGTTTACAGGACGTTAATCCAAATAAAATTTATGTGGTAGTCTTGTACGATGCTGTATTGGTGAAGAAAATAGAAAAATCTCCAGATCCTAGGGAGATCAGCCTCATTTCCATAAATGAGAATTATCCGCCCTATCGCGTTAAAACTGATCAAGTGCAGGAGTTGTGGCAAGTAGGTAGTAAATTAACATTTGGCGTGGACGCTACTTCTGAGAATGGCTTGTTACGCCAATTACAGGAATCCATGGAGGAATTGAAAAGTCAGATTAGACGGGTAAATAATTAGTTTACTAGTAGTCCAAGGATGGCATTTTCCACTTCAATATGAAACTGATAAATCTTCTACTATTCACTATTCGTTACTTTATCTGATAGCTGTAAGTTATATTTGGTGATCTAATAGTCACTAATATGTAAACAAATAGTGGTGTACACCACGAAATTTCAAGGTTATACAACAATATCTGTGTTTTATTGTCAATTCAGTTTATATTCGTTTTAGTAAAAGATCCCAAATCTTATCATTACAGATACATACAAAGGCACTGCAATTAATTTGTATTGCCTTTTATTGTTTTTTATTTAAATTTTGAAGAAATCGTGGTTGTATTTCTTGACGGGGAAGACAGGTAAAATAGTTTCCCGTTAATTCGTGGCCAATTTTAATTTCATAGTCTAAATAAATTTGATTTCTACTAAAGGTTAATGGGATGAAATAACGAAGCAATGTTTGATGATGTTAGGAGGATCTTCATATAGATTACCCAATGGATAGCCAACTTAAAGAAATTGAAGGTATAAAAAAAAGATCTTGCTACTGTTGTAGGCAATAACTCAACAATGCAAATAATTTTACTCTTGGTAATTAACTTAAATTAAGGTTTTTATCGATGCCTATAACAAACATATAGTATTGACCCGGTTAATCCAATCTGACACACAACCAGTACAATGATAGAGTTCTTAAGTAAGAAGTTGGTAGTATTTGCCCTGTGTTCCCTCAGTTTGTGGAGTGTCATGGCTCAGGAAAAAGAAGCGGTGCCCAAACTATTTCAGGAGTTTAAAAGCATGCAAAAGACTGATGAAAGATTTCATTATTTCTTTAGCACGCGCAATCGTTATATAGATAATTCAGCCTATGATTGGCAAGCCATGGTTAACCTATATCACAATAACTCCAAAAAAGAGTACGATTCATTAAGTGTAACGAAATATGAGATAATGCAGGCCCAATTGTTTTATGATATTGGGGATTTTAGCAAAAGTGTAGCCATAGCCAATAACTTGTATGATAACCTAGAAGGACTAGATTTGGAGGAGAAGAGAATTCTTTTGGATCTAATCGACGATAATTATGCGAAGTTGGGACTATATGACCGCCAATTTGAAATAAGAAACGAGAAAAAGAAATTAGGAATCTCCGACAAGGTTGTTTTTTACGACATATACGCTAGTCTGGGACTTCATAGAAAGGCTATGGACGACTATATTAAGGATATGTTGAAAACTTTGGGAGAGGATGATTATTTTGGACAAGCGGAATATCAAAATAATGTAGGCACCTATCTGTTGTTGGATATGTCCACGCCCACAGCGCTTACCTATTACAAAAAGGCCGAGGGGTTTATCAATGTCTATCTAAATGATATTAGTAGGCAGAAAACCGAACAGGAAATCATTAAAGGAAATTTACTCAAAGGTGTTATTGAAGGGAATATAGGGAAATGTTATGCCCGACTTAAGGAATTTGACTTGGCCATTCCTTTTTTGGAAAATTCCATTGCTACTATAGAGGAGTACAATATGGGTGAATTTTTCAAAGAATATGTAGTAAATACGTTAGAATTATCGGACTGTCATTTACAGAAGGAAGAATATGGCAAGGCTAGGGAGTTGCTTCTTAAGGTGGCGGCTCTCAATAGTGTGGATAATATTGTTAGGAGAAATGGTTTGTTGGCTGCCTACTTCGATAGAACTGGGGATTATAAAAACTCCGTTGATTATTTAAAAAGGAATGTGAAAATTATGGATTCGTTGAATAAAAATGAGTCCTCAATGAAAAAGCAACAGTTGGCCGCAGTTGCAGGTCAGGAAATTGAGTACTCCAAAAAGATGATGGAGGAACAAAAGCTGGATTTAGAAAAGTCCAAAAGTGACCTTCAGGCTAAGGATGAACGGATACACATTGTGTTTATTTCCTTGATATTTACACTATTGGGTTTTGCGGGACTGGTATATGCTTATCTGAAAAGTATTAAAAATCAAAGGCTTATAGAGGATCAAAAAAAGATAATCGAAGCTTCCTTGGTAGAAAAGGATTCGCTTTTAAAGGAGATCCACCATAGGGTGAAAAACAATCTTCAAATGGTTTCCAGTTTGCTTAGCCTCCAGACCAAAAACACAAGGAGTAAGGCAGCGATACAGGCATTGGAGGAAGGAAAGAGTAGGGTAAAGGCCATGGCGCTGATCCATCAGAAATTGTATCAAAACGATGACCTTTCCGTTATAGAAATGCAGGGATATATCGAAAGTCTTATCAATAGTGTACAATCGGTATATAAAAAAGGAGGTCATAGTATTAATATCACGATAGACGCCGAAGGGGTTGAGTTGGATATCGATAGGGCAATTCCTTTTGGGCTTATCTTAAACGAATTGGTCTCCAACTCCTTTAAATATGCATTTCCGGATGAAGTAAAGGACGACGGAAATGGAAAAATATATATCCACCTAAATAAAAATAACGAGAAAGGGTACTTTGAATACTCTGATAATGGAATAGGATTACCTGAAGACACAGATATAAGGGAAAATTCCTCTATGGGAATACGTTTGATAAACCGATTGGTAAATCAGCTACAATCTACTTTAAATATCGATAAAACTACAGAGGGAGTTCGGTTTTGGTTCAATTTTAAATAACTTTGGAACTAAACAATTTTGATATGCAAATCACATTTTTAGGGCACGCTTCCCTACTAATTTCGGTAGGAGATAAAACACTTTTGGTAGATCCATTTATTTCTGGAAATGAAAAGGCAAAAGGGAAAATTAATATCCATGACCTTACACCCGATTATATTTTGGTTACCCATGCCCATCAAGATCACATTTTGGATGTAGAGGAAATAGCCCTTAGGAGCAAAGCAATAGTTATCAGTAACTTTGAAATAGCAACTTATTTCGAAAATAAGGGAATTACCGTACATCCTATGAATCATGGTGGTAACTGGAGTTTCGATTTTGGAGATTTGAAATATGTAAACGCTATCCATACTTCGTCTTTTCCCGATGGATCCTATGGGGGACAACCAGGAGGTTTTGTTTTGACCTCAGGAGGTAAACAAATCTATATCGCTGGCGATACGGCATTGACCATGGATATGAAACTGATTCCATTGTACGCCAAATTGGACCTGGCTATTTTACCGATTGGGGGTAATTTTACAATGGGGATCAACGACGCCGTTATGGCTTCTGACTTTGTGGAGTGTGATAAGGTATTGGGGTATCACTTCGACACCTTTGGCTACATTGAAATCGATCATAAAAAGGCGGTACAAACCTTTTCCGATGCAGGGAAAGAGCTTGTTTTATTGCAAATAGGGGAGAAGCTGGAAATATAATTAACGAACCTGGCTCTTTAAAACCATTCGGTGCAAGAGTTTTGGGAAAAATCGTTTCATATAAACGCCCATTATTTCCCATTTTCCTATATAGGCTTCAAATTTATCGCTTTGCATGGCCCGTAGCATTTTTTTTGCAAATTTTTCCGGGGACATTCCGTTCTGGGTGGCCTTGTCATTCTCTTTTTGGGATGCTCCCTTAGCGGTCAGTGCATTTCTTGCTATATTGGTGTTTGCAAATCCCGGACAGATCATGGTCACTTTTATATTGTCAGTGGCATGCTCCATTCTAAGGGTATCAAAAAAACCGTGCAGCGCATGTTTGGCTCCACAATAACCAGATCGGTACGGGGAACTAAATTTACCCATTAGACTGGTTACGGTAACGAATTGGCCTTGCTTTCGACCTACATAATGGGGAAGCAAGGCTTTGGTTAACGCAATTGTACCCATATAGTTCACTTCCATAAGCTTTTGATAAACACCTAAATCGGTGTCTAGAATCAGTGATCGTTGACTTATCCCAGCATTGTTGATCAAAATGTCTATTGGGCCGTAAATATCCATTGCTTTACTTACCAATGCAGACATGGTACTATAATTTTCCAAGTCCAATGGAAGTACCGCAATATTTTCAGGATTGGGGCAATTTCTTTTTACGGTTAGGAGCTGCTCCATGTTTCTGGAAGAAATAATTAATTTGCTACCATTGCTGTTCAGTTCCAATGTCAGCGCTTTACCTAATCCGGAAGAAGCTCCGGTAATCCATATAACCTTATCCCTGTTTGTTGTCATTTTATCAATTTAAGAAGAAAAAGATAGTTAAATTTGGCCTTATTGATTATGAAAGCTACCTATAAAAAATATATTCTGGATTTTAAAAGACCAAGTGGCACTTCTAGGGGTGTTATGACCCAAAAGGAAACTTGGTTTATTAGTTTGCACAGGGAGGCCCGTTCTGGAATTGGGGAATGTGGCATATTGAGGGGATTGAGTATAGATGATGTTCCCGGATATGAGGAGAAATTAAAATGGACCTGTAATAATATCCATCTGGGGAAAGAGGTGCTTTGGGATGCTCTTGCAGATTATCCCAGCATACAGTTTGGATTGGAACAGGCATTCCTCTCCCTAGAATCCAAAGACATGTTTGAATTATTTCCCTCAGAATTTACCAAGGGAGAGCGCGTCATTCCTATCAACGGCTTGGTGTGGATGGGAGATGAAGCATTTATGCACCAACAGATAGCTCAAAAACTTGTAGAAGGGTTCCGTTGTATTAAAATGAAGATCGGGGCAATCGATTTTAATAAAGAGTTGTCCATCCTAGCTTCCATACGTAAAACTTACGACCAAAATCAGATAGAACTAAGAGTAGATGCCAATGGAGCCTTTTCCCCTGCCGAGGCCATGGAGAAGTTACGCCTTTTGGCACCTTATGACATTCACTCTATAGAACAGCCCATAAAAGCGGGACAAACTGCTGCAATGAAAGAATTGTGTGGAAATTCTCCGATTCCTATCGCGCTAGATGAAGAACTTATTGGGATTACTAAAGTAACAGATAAGGAAGAATTGCTACTAACCATAAATCCACAATATATTATTTTAAAACCGAGTTTAGTTGGAGGATTTAAAGGGAGCGAAGAGTGGATAGCCATAGCAGAGCGACTCCATATTAAATGGTGGGTTACCAGCGCCCTAGAGAGTAATATTGGACTAAATGCCATTGCACAATGGACGTATACCTTACAGAATAAATTGCCCCAAGGATTGGGGACCGGTAGTCTATATACCAATAATTTTCAGAGCCCATTAACGGTTGAAAATGGACATATAGGATATTCGAAAAATAAAAATTGGGAAGAAAATTTAATGGAAAGTTTATGTATATAGAACAAGGGTATAAAGGTAAACATGAATCTTGGCGGTATGTGGTTGGGGTTTTATTGATTTTTATTGGTTGGCAGATTATTGGAATGATTCCCCTTATGGCAGCTTTGGTCCTCAAATCCTTGGGAGCGGAAACGATGCCTATGGATATTGGAGGAATGTCTAAACTACTGGGGAGCAACATGTTTTTGTTTCTAATGTTATTATCCTTTGTTTTTGGATTATTGGCCACCTTTGTTACCGTAAAATTTATTCATAACCAATCCATAGTTGCTCTAACCACTAGCAGAAAAAATATAGATTGGAAAAGGGTGTTCTACGCGTTTGGAGTATGGGCAGGGATTACCCTGATTATACTGGGAATTGACATTTACCTTTCCCCAGAGGATTATGAACTCAATTTTAGACTGGAACCCTTTTTAATCCTTTGTGCTATATCTATTTTCCTTATCCCCTTACAAACCAGTTTTGAGGAATATTTTATGCGTGGATATTTAATGCAAGGTATTGGTATTATGGTAGGTAAGAGATGGGTGCCCTTGGTCATAACCTCCTTAATATTTGGGCTGTTGCACCTTTTTAATCCTGAAGTGGAAAAATTAGGGTATGGTATAATGGTTTATTATATAGGTACAGGTTTTTTCTTGGGAATTATTACGTTAATGGATGAAGGTTTAGAGCTAGCAATTGGCTTTCATGCGGCCAATAATTTGCTGACGGCTTTGTTGGTTACCGCTGATTGGACTGCCTTTCAGACAGAATCTCTCTATAGGGATATATCCGAGCCAGTATTGGGATGGGATGTGTTTGTGCCCGTCTTAGTAATTTACCCAATACTGATATATGTGTTTTCCAAAAAATATGGCTGGACAAATTGGAAAGACCGTCTTGCAGGGGATGTGAAATCTAAGGAGAGTTTACAATTAGTAGAAGCAAATGGATCTGAACTATAATACTATTCACCCTAAATTTAAATTCAACGGAAACTATTACGGTTTTAAGGATCTGCAAGAGCAGGCTTATTGTTTGGTGAAAGAGGGTGAGGGATATGAGATAGCGATAGGGGATTTTTTACTGGATTGGTTGGATGGGTCTGATGTAGTGAAGGTGAATACCTCTGGTTCTACAGGTATTCCTAAAATAATAACCCTACAAAAAAAACACATGGTCAATTCCGCATTGGCCACCGGTACTTTTTTTAATATGCGGGAAGGGACCAAGGCATTACATTGTTTGCCTACTACCTTTATAGCGGGTAAAATGATGTTGGTAAGGGCCATAGTTCTAGGATGGGAGCTCCAGTGTGTTGCGCCAAATTCCCATCCGTTACAATCGGTTAAGGACTATTACGATTTTGGCGCAATGGTACCCCTTCAAATAGAAAATTCTCTTTCCTGTATAGGTCAAATAGGTACTGTAATCGTTGGTGGTGCTCCTATGTCTGCAGCCTTAAAAAGGAATGTAGCCTTGCTTCCTGTAAACGTATTTGAAACTTATGGTATGACCGAGACCATTACCCATATTGCCGTAAAAAAGGTGATTCACAAGCAGAGTAGCGACAATGAGACTGATGGTGGAGTAGCTTTTATAGCGCTTCCCAAGGTATACTTCTCCACAGACGAACGGGGATGTTTGGTAATAAATGCTTCCCATATTTCGGATGTTGAAGTAGTGACAAACGATGTAGTGCGCCTTCATTCGGATACGGAATTTGAGTGGTTGGGGCGATTTGATAATGTTGTTAATTCTGGCGGGATAAAATTAATTCCCGAACAAATAGAATCCAAGTTATTGGCATTGTTGACCTCTAGATTTTTTGTTGCTGGAATTGTAGATGCCACCTTGGGACATAAATTGATTCTTGTGGTGGAAGGATTGGACGATTCTTCACAATTGCAAAAGGATATCCAAACTCTTACCTCCCTTGATAAATACGAAATTCCGAAGGAAATCTACACCATCCCCAAGTTTATGGAGACTGGAAGTGGAAAGGTAAATAGGGGAGAAACTTTACGAGCTTTAGAGTTAAATTGAAGTATCCAATAACCAGTAGGCAGTAGGCAGTGAGCATTTTGCACATAGACACCTAACTAAATAAACAAATTGCTACATTATTATATTTCCAAATCATCAAATTGGCTCATTTCCAAATTAACATATTGTTCCATTGATTCATTGTTCCATTAAATCACTATACCTGAATCACTCCTAAGTTAAAGGGTTTTTCTATAGGCGCGTGGTTTGCGGCCTCTATGCCCATAGAAATCCATTTTCGGGTATCCAAGGGATCAATAACGGCATCGGTCCATAATCTGGATGCTGCGTAATAGGGTGAAATTTGGTCGTCGTAGCGTTGTTTTATTTTTTGGAATAGCTCCTCCTCTTTGGCTGGTGTAATTTTTTCTCCTTTTTTCTTTAAGGAAGCAGTCTCAATCTGCAGTAATACTTTTGCAGCGGAGTTACCGCTCATCACTGCCAATTCTGCACTTGGCCAAGCCACAATCAACCTTGGATCATAAGCTTTTCCACACATAGCGTAATTCCCTGCGCCATAGCTGTTTCCTATAACAATGGTGAATTTAGGCACTACGGAATTGCTGACCGCATTTACCATTTTTGCCCCATCTTTTATAATTCCACCATGCTCGCTCTTGCTGCCCACCATAAACCCAGTGACATCCTGTAAGAATACCAATGGAATTTTCTTTTGGTTGCAATTGGCGATAAAGCGGGTTGCCTTATCTGCAGAATCGGAATAGATGACCCCGCCAAATTGCATTTCCCCATTTTTGGTCTTTACTACCTTACGTTGGTTGGCAACAATACCTACTGCCCATCCATCTATTCGTGCATAACCGGTTAATAACGATTTACCATAACCTTCCTTATATTGTTCAAATTCTGAATTATCGACCAATCGTTTAATGATTTCGAGCATATCATATTGTTCGGCCCTTGATTTTGGAAGGATACCAAAGATATCCTCTTCTTTTTCCTTTGGTTTGTGGGCAACGCTCCTGTTGTATCCGGCCTTGTCAAAATCACCTATTTTGTCCACAATGTTTTTTATGGTCTCTAAGGCATCCTTGTCGTCTTTCGCTTTATAATCGGTCACCCCACTTATCTCGCAATGGGTGGTCGCTCCACCTAGGGTTTCGTTATCTATAACTTCCCCTACGGCGGCCTTTACCAAATAGCTTCCAGCTAAAAAAATACTACCGGTTTTATCAACAATCAACGCCTCGTCGCTCATAATGGGTAGGTAGGCTCCTCCAGCCACGCAACTGCCCATAACGGCGGCAATTTGGGTAATCCCCATGCTGCTCATTATAGCATTGTTTCTAAAAATCCTCCCAAAGTGTTCCTTGTCCGGAAAAATTTCGTCCTGCATGGGAAGGTAAACACCAGCGCTATCTACCAAATAAATTATAGGCAGACGATTTTCCATGGCGATTTCCTGTGCTCGAAGATTCTTTTTAGCGGTGATGGGAAACCAGGCCCCCGCTTTTACCGTGGCATCATTGGCCACTACAATACATTGTTTTCCTTTGACGTATCCAATTTTCACGATAACTCCACCAGAGGGACATCCTCCATGGGCCTCATACATTCCGTCTCCCACAAAAGCTCCGATTTCTATACTATCCTTTCCCTTGTCCAATAGAAAATCGATGCGTTCACGGGCACTTAATTTCCCTAGGGCATGTTGTTTTTCTAGGCGCTGTTTGCCACCTCCAAGTTTTACTTTGGTCAGTTTATGATTTAATTCCGAGCGTAATAGTTTATTGTGGTCTTCGTTCTTATTGAAGTTAATATCCATGTAATAGTGGGTTTACTTTGCGCCCTAAAGATAAGGAGTTATATTTAATGTTAAGTTATGGTCAATAGGGATTTTGGAATCAATTTACTTCCCAAATTGCACAACAAGGATGAAGTATGCATAATAAAAAAGATCTAGAAATAGTATGGAGCAAAAAATAAGGTGGGGAATTATAGGACTGGGCAATATTGCACATTCTTTTATAAAAGATCTAGCATTGGTGAACAATGCGGAAATTACGGCGGTAGCCTCCAGGAATTTGGAGAAATCTAAGACATTTGCTGGGGAATACCACGTGCCATTGGCATTTGGAAGTTATAGCGAGCTTTTGGAGTGCAAGGAGGTTGATGTGGTCTATATCGCTACCCCACACACCTTTCATGCAGAATTATCCATTATGGCAATGGATCACGGAAAACATGTTCTCTGTGAAAAACCTATGGGTATTAGTACAGAGGAGGTAGAAAAGATGATTGCATCGGCCAAGAAAAACAATGTGTTTTTAATGGAGGCCCTTTGGAGCAGGTTTAATCCCGCAATAAGGAAAGTAAAGTCACTGGTGGAAAGTGGGGAAATTGGGGACATCGCTTATTTGCACGCCGATTTTGCCTTTTATGCCTTGGATAGGGACTTTCAGGGCCGGGTATTGAACCCGAAATTGGCTGGGGGATCACTTTTGGATATTGGTATATATCCCATTTTCCTAACCTATCTCCTTTTAGGAAAACCCGATGAGGTCCTGTCTACCTCCAATTTTCACGATAATGGGGCAGAAATACAGACTTCCATGATTTTTAAATATCCCGAGGCTCATGCCGTTTTATATTCAGGATTTACAAGTGGCTCTGAAATGAAAGCACAAATATCTGGTAAAAAAGGAACTATTGTTATTCCCGAGAGATGGCACCAGGCCCAAGGATATTCCGTGCAAAGAGAAAATGAAAGGGAAGAATTTACGTTACCTACCCAGGGTAAGGGATATTTTCATGAAATTAATGAGGTACACGCCTGTCTTGCTGAAGGGAAGTTGGAGAGTGCTCTGTGGAGCCATCAAAACACTCTGGATCTAATTGGATTAATGGATACGGTGAGGTCCCAAAATGGAATTCACTTTCCACAGAAGGAATAAAGTGCACTTAGACAGATATAATCTTATAAAAATTACGATATTTGACCTTCTACAAATCAAACCAAATTTAAAGATGGGAATGAATAAGAATACGGTGCTTGCTTGGGCAACCTTTATAATGATAGTCGTAGGTCTTGCACTTATAGCATTGGGCGCATTTAGATATGATGATGTTGCCGGATGGGGTTTTGCCTCGGTAGGTATAGGTTTTTTTGCTATTGCCTGGGTATTTAATGCGCTAAAGGGAAGAGTGTAGCCTTTTTGTTGTGTCCTCATCAGAGGTTCACAATTGTGTTGTAAAGTTTGATGTGCTAGTGGCCTAGAAAAGGATGAGGAAATCTGTATGTATGCGGCAAGGTTGTAGGTAATCACACTTTTGGAGGGGATTTTGTAATACACTTTGTTTTTTAAAAGCATTAGGGCATCGGACAAACAACTTATTATTAAAGGGCAATTAGAATTTGCAGCGCGCTTTTAGAGTGAGAAGAATAATAAAGGCGATTTGATCTCCTTAAGAAATTGGAACACAAAAGGACATATGTCCAAACAGAAATAAATTAACATAAAACATTTAAAATAAGATATGTCAGACGATAAGAAAGTGATATTCTCCATGTCTGGGGTAACCAAAACATATAAAACTGCGAATACCCCGGTATTAAAGAACATCTATTTAAGCTTCTTCTATGGAGCTAAAATTGGAATTTTAGGACTTAACGGTTCTGGGAAATCTACCTTACTGAAGATAATTGCGGGAGTGGACAAGAATTTCCAGGGAGACGTAGTTTTTTCCCCAGGGTATAGAGTAGGATATTTGGAGCAGGAACCACAGTTAGACGAGAACAAAACCGTTTTGGAAGTGGTAAAGGAAGGAGTTGCGGAAACCGTAGCCATCTTGGACGAGTACAATAAGATCAACGATATGTTCGGACTTCCTGAAGTGTATGAGGATGCCGATAAGATGCAGAAACTTATGGATCGCCAAGCCGAGCTTCAGGATAAGATCGATGCTAGTAATGCATGGGAGCTGGATACCAAACTAGAAATTGCAATGGATGCCCTTCGTACACCGGATCCCGATAAAAAGATCGGTATCCTCTCTGGGGGGGAACGCAGACGTGTTGCCCTTTGTAGATTGTTGTTACAGGAACCTGAAATATTATTATTGGATGAACCAACCAACCACTTGGATGCTGAATCTGTACATTGGTTAGAGCATCATTTGGCGGAATACAAGGGGACGGTGATTGCGGTAACTCACGATAGGTACTTCTTGGATAATGTGGCCGGATGGATATTGGAATTGGACAGGGGCGAAGGAATTCCTTGGAAAGGGAACTATTCTAGTTGGCTCGACCAAAAGTCGAAACGTATGGCTCAAGAAAGCAAAACTGCTTCCAAGCATCAAAAAATATTGGAGCGGGAGTTAGATTGGGTAAGGCAGGGCGCTAAGGGACGGCAGACCAAACAAAAGGCTCGTTTACAGAACTATGACAAGTTAATGAGCCAGGACCAAAAACAATTGGACGAAAAATTAGAGATCTATATCCCGAACGGTCCACGATTGGGTACCAATGTTATTGAGGCGCAAGGGGTAAGTAAGGCATATGGGGATAAATTACTGTATGAAGACCTAAATTTCAAATTGCCACAAGCTGGTATTGTGGGAATTATAGGTCCTAACGGGGCTGGTAAAACCACTATTTTCCGCATGATTATGGGAGAGGAAACTCCGGATAAAGGAGAGTTTAAAGTCGGTGATACGGCAAAAATTGCCTATGTGGACCAAAGCCATTCCAATATTGATCCCGAAAAATCGATATGGCAAAATTTCAGCGATGAACAAGAGCTTGTTCTTATGGGCGGTAGACAGGTGAATTCTAGAGCTTATTTAAGTCGATTTAATTTCTCCGGGAGTGAACAGAATAAAAAAGTGAGCATGCTATCGGGTGGGGAGCGTAACCGTTTACATCTGGCCATGACACTTAAGGAAGAGGGGAATGTGTTGCTCTTAGATGAGCCAACCAACGATTTGGACGTGAATACCTTACGAGCATTGGAGGAAGGTTTGGAGAACTTTGCCGGTTGTGCGGTAGTCATTTCCCACGACAGGTGGTTTCTAGATAGGGTCTGTACTCACATTCTTTCCTTTGAAGGGGATTCTCAAGTCTATTTCTTTGAGGGATCTTTCTCTGAATATGAGGAAAATAAAAAGAAGCGCTTAGGAGGAGATCTTATTCCGAAACGTTTAAAATACAAGAAATTGATCCGTTAGGATTAAACTACTTTGCATATAAATCCGCTGTGGCCAATTAAAGGTGATGGCGGATTATTTTTCCTATGGCAGTCAGTTGCGTTAATAATCCTCTTTGGGATACCAGTCCAATTGCACTACTTCTATATCTGGCTTCTCCTTGCTTATCAATTTTCTGAATAATGCCACATCGCTAACATCTGGTTGACCGCGGTAGTGATAAGGGTATACTTTCTTGGGCCTAAATTCCAGTACCGCATCTGCAGCCCTATCAACACTCATGGTATAAGGCAGGTTCATACATATAAAAGCTTTGTCTATATTGTTTAGATTTCTCATTTCAGGAATATCTTCGGTATCTCCGGAAAAATAAATACGTTCCCCATTTTTACTGATCACATATCCATTTCCCCTGCCTTTTGGGTGAAAGGCTTTTGCTTCTTCCCTTAAATTATACATGGGAATGGCTTCTACAAGAATTCCAAATCGTTCCTTAGAATCCCCATTGTCCAAAATATCCATTTGGGGTGTAAATTTAGAGGGCATTTTTTCGGCAACGGCTTGGGGAAGGATTATCTTGGCATTTTTGGTATTTATTGCCTCTAAGGTCTCTAAGTTAAAATGGTCTCCGTGAATATCGGTAATCAGAATTAAATCTGGTTCGGGAACATCATTAAAGTTATCCTTTCCACCTACCGGGTCTATATATATGGTGGTATCATCCAATATGATTACCGCAGTTGCATGCTCAATTGGGATTATTTCTATATTGACAGCAGGATTTTCAGTGATGGGATTACTTTCGGTTGTTAGTTGGATTGCGGGTTTGGATTTTTCCTTGCATCCCAAAACAAGAATCGTGAACAATAGTAGTACCGCTTTAAATTTATGTGGAAATTTCATGACAGCGTATTTTAAGTTAAAATCAATTCCATTTTGATATCACTTCTGCTATAGGGCGGATCTTCCTCGAGAGGAATTTCTTTAAACCCATATTTTATATATATATAGATGGCATTTTCCAAGTGGGTACTAGAGTATAATACAATCTTTTCCCATTGGTTATGTTGGCCAACCTGAATTAGGTGCTGCAATAGGTGTTGTCCTATTTTAAGGCCTTGATACACCGGGTCCACCGCCATTTTACTCAATTCGTACTGCCTAGGATGGATATACGGTAAAAGGGCATAACAGCCTACAATTTGCCCATTCAACTGGGCAAAGTAAATATATCCGCCTATATTGATTATATTAGCTTCACAATTCGTTAAAATCTGACTATCCTTAGGTTCTAGCAAGAAGTATTTTTTTAACCAAGCTTCGTTCAAGGTTTTAAAGTCGACGGCATATTCAGATTTAAATGGCACTATGTTTATTGACATAAATGGCAATTAATATTATTGTGATACCATTAAGATAAGCATAATAGTTTTAATGAATAAATTATTTTTTTGCCAAAAAAATCTAAAAATCAAAAAAAATCGTATATAGTAGTGATACAAACAAATTTTTAATAGTTAACCAAAAAGAATTAATTAACATTTTAGAATATGACTGAAACAAAAAGCAATAATGGATTGAAAGTTATAGCAGGTTTACTTGGTGTAATTTTACTAGGTGTAATTATCTACACCGTAAGTCTTTATCAGGATAAGCAAAAAAACACTGCTTTACTTACAAAGGAAAAAGAATTGGTTGTTGAAGATCTTACCAGTTTAAAATCCGAATACGACAAAGCAATCTTGGAGAGCAATGCTACCAATGAGGAATTGGTTTCTGCTAGGGATAATATTGCAAAGTATATCGATTCCGTAAAAACTATGAAATCGGATATAGCGAGTCTTTACAGATACAGAAAGCAAGTGGGTATATTGACCAAAGAGAGAGAGCAGTTAATAAGAAAGGTAGATTCCCTAACTAGGTCCAATACTTTCTTGGCCATGCAAAGGGACAGTACTTATGTAGAATTGGAAAAGCAAACTGTCTTTAACGATTCCTTGGTAGTGCAGAACACCCAATTGGCCGATGTTGTGGAGAAAGGGTCTACGTTAAACCTTTCCAAGTTCAATGTAGATGCCGTGAAGGAAAGAAATAGCGGTAAATTAGTTTCTACATCCAGAGCTAAGTCTACAGATAAATTAAAGGTTTGTTTCACTATTGCCGATAATGTAATTGCGCAGGCTGGTGACAGACAATTTTTTATAGAAGTCTTGGATCCCCAAGGAAATGTTTTGGGGGAGAGCTTCTCCAAAACCAGTGATTCAGGGGCATCTGTAACCTACAGTAAAGGAACCGACTTTTATTATGAGAACCGTGCCTTAGATGTATGTGATTTTATTGATAAGCCTGTTGGAGATTTCCAAAAAGGTAATTATATGGTCAATGTTTATGACAATGGTCTAAAATTATTGGGCACTTCCAAATTCCAATTAAAATAATATACACTATCCACTTAACTTAAAAGGCCGATCTCATATAGATCGGCCTTTTTTTTGTGCTGTAATTTAAGGTTATGATTTAATGGTTCCCACCATATCTTCGGGCTTAACCCATGCCTCATATTCCTCAGCAGTTACGTAGCCGAGGTTAATAGCTTCTACCTTTAAAGTAGTGCCGTTTTTGTGAGCGGTATTTGCAATTTCTGCTGCTTTGTAGTAGCCAATTTTAGTGTTTAGGGCGGTAACCAACATCAATGAATTGTTCAATAGCTGCTCTATTACCTTGTAATTGGGTTCTATTCCAACAGCGCAATTTTCATCAAAACTTATACAGGCATCCCCCAATAATTGGGCAGATTGCAATATATTGGCGGCCATCATCGGTTTAAAGACATTGAGTTCATAATGCCCTTGGGTGCCACCGACAGAAATAGCAACATCGTTCCCCATTACCTGGGCACAAACCATGGTTAAGGCTTCGCATTGGGTTGGATTTACCTTTCCTGGCATAATGGAACTACCAGGCTCATTTGCCGGAATTATTATTTCCCCAATTCCAGATCTTGGGCCAGAAGCCATCATTCTAATATCATTGGCAATTTTATTTAGGGCCACCGCCAGTTGCTTTAATGCACCATGAGATTCTACAATAGCATCGTGGGACGCCAAGGCTTCAAACTTGTTTTCAGCTGTTTTAAAGGGTAATCCCGTGAATTTCGCAATGTATTCTGCTACAAGAACATCATAGCCTTCAGGGGTATTAAGACCGGTACCTACGGCAGTGCCTCCCAAAGCCATTTCACTTAAATGGTCCAAGGTGTGGTTCAACGCCCGTAGACCATGGTCCAATTGGGAAACATAACCTGAAATTTCCTGCCCCAAGGTTAGGGGAGTGGCATCCATTAGATGGGTACGGCCTATTTTCACCACCTTGGCAAATTCCTTGGCTTTTTTGTCTAACGTATTTCTAAGTTGGGTTACTCCTGGAATTGTTGTTTCTACAATTTTTTTGTAGGCGGCAATATGCATTCCAGTAGGAAAGGTATCGTTAGAAGATTGGGATTTGTTTACATCATCATTGGGTTGAATAGTCTTTTCCCCCTCACCAATTTTCTTTCCCGCTAGTTCCTGCGCTCTATTTGCAATTACTTCGTTCACGTTCATATTGCTCTGGGTGCCAGAACCAGTTTGCCAAATTACCAACGGAAATTGATCATCGTGCTTGCCCTGTAATATTTCATCACAGACCTCTGCAATAAGATCTCTTTTCTCTACTGTTAAAACACCTAATTCGTGATTGGTAAAGGCTGCCGCTTTTTTAAGATAAGCAAAGCCATAAACGATGTCCAAGGGCATAGAAGCCGCTGGACCAATTTTAAAATTATTTCTGGAGCGTTCGGTTTGAGCCCCCCAATACTTATTGGACGGCACTTTTACCTCGCCCATGGTATCTTTTTCAATGCGATATTCCATAATTTATATTCCCTTTAATGATAATTACAAATTTAAGGTTATCTGCCCAAGAAAGAAAGTATATTCCCGAGCATTCTATAGTATTCTCCCTTCTTCTTACTATTCCGATAAGCTCGAAATAGGGGGGTGCTTAAAGGAAGGTCAGATAATTTTGACACCACTTTAAGGCTAGTCCAAAAATTTGGCTTTTAATTCTGGGGTAGGCACCATACAGGCCTCCTTTTTCCCGTACCAGCGATAGCGATTTTTAGCAATATAATCGTACACCTTATTGCTGATACTTTCTGGGATCCATTCTAATGCAGCTACCAACCCCCAAACCCCACCAAAGGACTTTGCTATTTTTAATGCTGCGGTAGATTTGGTGTAATATGCCACTCCTGGTTCTATTAAAATTATAGAATCTACAGTTGAGGTATCAATATGGCGTTCTGAAGTTAATTTTCGTCCTATATCACTCTGGAGAGCGGCATATCTATACAAGTCGTCCTTGTCTCTTTGAATAACGTATTGGACAGCACCGTTGCATAAATTGCAAACACCGTCAAACAATAAAATCTTTTTTGAGCTTGTTTCCATTTAGCAAAGATACATTTGGCAATACTTAAAAACTAGATTTTAAAAACTATTCACCAAACTAAAAACCTGTGCCGATCGCGGCCAAGGAAACTTTATCGGTAATACTTAATCAATCTAGAGCCCTCTAGGGGAAGTAGTTCATTTTAAAAGCTACTTTCATTAAGCGTATGGGATGTCGATACCCATGGTTTATGGGCTACTTTTTCACTGCTTCTACCAATTCTAATTGGTCTACATTTACATTGGTAGTGAAAATACCATAATTTACAATGGCCTTATTTTTTTCCAGGTTATCTATACTGCCTACCGCCTTACCATCTATCATTCGCACACGATCGCCAATTTTAAAAACAGGACGGGGCATGTTTTTTTCCTTGACTTCGGCTTTCTTTTTTGCTACTTTTTTCTTTTCGCGGATCACTTCTACCTTTTTAATGACCTCTTGCTCTACTTTTGCTTTTTTCTCTTTTTGGGCCTTTACCTCAACTGTGGTTTGTTTTTTGCGCTTGCTGTTTTCTGTCTCTACGATTTTTAGCAATTCGGAAACCAAAGGCCGCTTCTTTTTATCTTCAAAATATTTCTCTGCAGCGGTATTTAATTTATTCCCCAAATAGATCATCCGCTGGTTATGGTCGTACAACTCCTGATAGTTCTCTAATTTGGATTTAATCTTGGAATTGAGATCTTCTAATTTTTGTGCCTCGGTCCTGGCCTTGGTCTCCTCCTCCTGAAGTCGGGAACCCGTTTTTTCCATTTTACTGCGTTCTTTTTGCAGTTTGGCAATGGTAGCATCAAAACGAACTTTGCCTCGTTCTATTTTCTTCTTCGCCTTGTTGATCAGGCTATAGGGGATGCCATTCTTTTGGGCCACTTCAAAGGTGAAAGAGCTTCCTGCCTGTCCCAAGACCAATTGATAGGTAGGTTCCAAGGATTTCCCATCAAAAAGCATATTGGCATTGGTAACATGGGGCAGTTCGTTGGCCAAAAGCTTTAAGTTTGAATAATGGGTAGTGATAACCCCATAGGCACCTCGCTCGTAAAACACCTCCAAAAAGGTTTCTGCCAAGGCACCGCCAAGTTCTGGGTCACTTCCGGTACCAAATTCGTCAATTAAAAATAAGGTCTTGTCGTTGCACTTTCGCAAAAAAGAGTTCATGTTCTTAAGTCGATAACTATAGGTGCTTAGGTGATTTTCAATGGATTGATTATCTCCAATATCGGTCAGTACATTATCAAACAAACACACTTTTGATCGTTCATGCACCGGAATCAATATGCCACTTTGCAACATCAGCTGTAAAAGCCCTATAGTCTTTAGTGTAATACTTTTCCCTCCCGCATTGGGCCCAGAAATAACAATAATCCTATTTTCGGGATGTAAGATGATGGTCTGGGGATAGGTCTTTTCCTTTTTATATTTATTGCTTAAAAATAGCAATGGATGGTAGGCATCTCTTAGATATAGCTCCTTATTTTCTGTAATTTCTGGTAAAAGGGCGTCCATTTCCAAGGCGTACTTGGCCTTGGACGCTGTAATGTCCATATAGGCCAGGAAATTTTGATAATCGTCCAAATGAGGGGCGAAAGGCCTAACTTGATTGGTTAGGTCGTTCAATATTTTCTGGATTTCTTCCTTTTCCTCAAATTCCAGATTGTTGAGCTCCCTGCTGTATCTTAAAGTAGCTTCGGGTTCTATATAGACAATGCTGCCTGTTTTGGAGGTTCCCATTACAGCTCCATTAACCTTCTTTCTGTACATGCTTTTTACGGCAAGCACCCGCCTGTTGTCTACAACGGATTCTTTTATTTCATCCAATAGATCGGCGGCCTGATAACTGCTGAGTGCAGTGGCAAAACTTTGATTTATCTTCACTTTTACCGTGCCCATCTGTGAGCGAATGCCCTGTAAATTATGGGAGGCAGTATTCTTGATTTCCCCAAATTTATCGATTACGTTTTCTATGGATTTTACAATTTCCGGGTATAAGGTTATCGATTCCGTAACGTGAAGGAGTAATGGATAGTATTCTTTAAACTTTGAAAAGAATTTTACATGGGTAGCTACAGAATTGCAAAGACTACCAATCCTTTTAAACCCTCCGATTTCTAAAGTGGTATTCTCAATCCTCAATAGTTTTAACTCTTGGTGTATAGCATCAAAATTATGATTGGGGATACTATTGTCATTGGAAAGAGAGGCTAAGTACTCCGAGGTTTGACCTAGAGTAGCCAACAGCTCCTCTTTGGATTCCAAGGGACCTACGGAAAGCACCTTTTCCTTGCCCATTTCTGTGCTACATCTAACAGAAAGTTGCTGGAGTACGGTATTGAATTCTAAATCTTGTAAGGTTTTGGAACTTATTTTTGTCATAGTACATTAAAAACATTCCAAAGGTAAGGAATAGGAGTGATATGAAATGCTATAAAAAGGGAAGTATAAGCAACAATTTTCTCGCTTTTAAATCCAGTTTCGCTGCTTTTAGTGATATGGAATTGGAATTAATATAATTTCTAAACAATATTTTTGGCATAGTAAGTGTTTAAGGGTTAGGTTAATTGGATGTTTAAATAGCATCAAATAGAAAACCAATAAAAATTGAACCATGAAAAATTCCAGATCAATACTTTGCTGTATAGGTGTTTTTACATTACTTATTTCATGTAGTGCTACCAACAACTTAACAATGGGCACTACCCAGCCTGCAGTCGTTTCTATTCCCAAAGAGGTAGCTACTATTGGTATTATTAATAGAAGTGCGCCATCGGAAAATAATCAATCTTTGGATAAAATAGATAAAATACTATCGGCCGAAGGCCTACATCTTGATGAAAAAGGAGGAGAGGCAGCCGTATTGGCCTTATCCGACGCTTTAATCAGGACAGATCTATTTACGGAAGTAAAAGTATTGGAAGGGACTCCCGAAATTAGAAAAGGCCTTAATATTCTTCCTACCACCCTTCCCTGGGACATAGTTGAAAAGCTTTGTGAAGAAAATGGGGTAGACCTTATTTTTTCATTGGAATTTTATGATACGGATACCAAGGTTTCTTACAGCGTAGGTACCTATGAATTCCCCAATCAACTTGGGCTAAAAGTATCACTACCTGGACATCAGGTTACTTTAAACACCCAGATCAATAATGGATGGCGCATCTATGATCCAAAGAATAGGGTAGTGCTGGACCAGTTTATATACTCTGATGGATTTATTGCTTCTGGAAAAGGGATTAACCCCATGAAGGCAGTGGAAGCCATAGCCCGTAGGAACGAAACTGTAATGGATTACAGCAAGAATATGGGCAATGCTTATGGATTGCGACTTTCCCCCCTTAGACATAGGGTAAATAGGGATTATTTTGTGCGGGGCACCGATAATTTTGAAGTAGCAAAAAGAAGGGCACAGACAGGCGATTGGATGGGAGCCGCCCAACTATGGGAACGGGAAGTGGGAAATCCAAAATCTAAAATCGCGGGAAGGGCATGTTATAACATGGCCATTATAAATGAAATTAACGGCGATTTGGAAACGGCAATGGATTGGGCCTCCAGATCATATACGGATCATAAGAATAAGGATGCACTTAGGTATTTAAAGATACTTGAATATAGGGCCGAACAAAATAGGGTGCTACAAGAGCAAGCCTCTCGATAACCAATTTGCTTCCACGACAATTATATTATTAGCTTGGATGTTCTAAGTTAGAAATAGTATAACCCAATGATCCCATTATAACATTCCATGAAAATTTCGGGTGGGAAAAAAATACAAGTCCATGCAGTTATGTGAAAATATGGGGGCCATTTAAAGCGACTGCATGGTGACCAATTTCTTATATACCCCATTTGCAGAAAGGAGTTCGGTGTGGGAACCGTGTTCTACAATTTCACCTTTTTGTAGTACTACAATGGTATCCGCATTCTGAATGGTAGAGAGTCGGTGCGCAATTACAATGGAAGTCCTGTTTTGCATCATTTTTTCCAGGGCATCCTGAACCAGTCGCTCACTTTCAGTATCCAGAGCAGAGGTAGCTTCGTCTAGGATCATTATAGGTGGATTCTTAAGTACGGCCCTTGCGATGGACAACCGCTGTTTTTGTCCCCCGCTTAATTTGTTCCCACTATCGCCAATGTTAGTGTTATATCCATTGGGGAGTTCTACAATAAAATCGTGCGCATTGGCAATTTTTGCTGCCTCGATAATTTCTTCCTCGGTAGCATTTTCCTTTCCTAATCCAATGTTATTTTTAACGGTATCATTGAAAAGTATTGAGTCTTGTGTTACCAGTCCTATTAAATTTCTGAGGGATTTTTTGGTGAAATCTTTAATATCGGTCCCATCAATTTGAATGACCCCTTCGTTAACATCGTAAAATCGGGTTACCAAATTGGCAATGGTACTCTTCCCGCTTCCAGACTGTCCTACCAGAGCTACCGTGTGTCCTTTGGGCACTACAAGGTTAAAGTGCTTTAATACGTACTCATCTTCGTATTTAAATGAGATATCCTTTATGGTGATTCCGGTTTCAAAGTTCTCTTTGGAAATAGCGTTGGTCTTTTCCACTATAGGGTTTTCGGTTTCCAAAATTTCCAGGACCCGTTCTGCAGCTGCATTTCCTTTTTTAACTCCAAAAGACGCCTTGCTAATAGATTTAGCGGGTGTTAATATGTTATAGGCTAATCCCATATAGGCGATAAACGATGAGGCATCCAAAGTCTTATCTATTAAAACCATTTTGCCTCCAAACCACAAGAGAACCCCGATTACTAAGATGCCTAGGAATTCTCCTGTCGGCGAAGCCAGGTTCTGCCGGTTCAATAATTTATTGGAAAAATCGAAAAACCTAAGGGTAGAAGTACTAAATGTTTTGTAAAACCTAGATTCGGCATTAAATGCCTTTATGACCCTGAGTCCACCTAAGGTTTCTTCTACAATGGAAAGAAATTCTCCCTGTTCTTTTTGCACTCGGTCCGATTTCTTTTTAAGTGATTTCCCGATTCTCGAAATAATCATCCCTGCAATGGGAATAAAAATAAAAACAAACAAGGTAAGTTCTGTGCTGATACCGAACATGATCAGAATCGTGAATAATATGGTCAACGGCTCCCTAACAATTAACTCCAACACGGAGAGGAAGGAATGTTGAATTTCAAGGACATCGGAGGTTATTCTGGCAATAACATCGCCTTTTCGCTTTTCTGAATAAAAGGAAATGGGCAGGCTTACTATTTTCTGATACATGCTGTTCCTTATGTCCTTCAGTACCCCATTCCTTAAAAAGGTTATGAAATACATCGCCAAATAATTAAAGAAATTTTTTAAGAGAAAAAGTATCAGAACCAAACCAATGACGAGGACTAGGCCTTTCATTTCATCGTCCCCAGAAAAAGCAGTTACCCTGTAATTGATATAGTCTTGTAGGTAATCCTTTAACTGTCCAAAACCGGTATAGATAGGTTCTTGCAATACTTTTTTCTCAGGCGTGAACAGCACGTCTAACATAGGGATTAACGCTGCAAAGCTCAGGGCGCTAAAAAGCGCGTATAAGATGTTGAAAAATATATTTAAAAATCCGTATTTACGATATGGTTTCGCAAAGCGAAGAATCTTTTTAAAGTACTCCATTAATCAATTTTCAGTTCATTTAAGATTCTATCAATCTTTGCATCTAATTGGGCGTCCACTTTTTTAAAGTCGGCCGCTTTTTCTAAGGGTGCATTGATGCTGAAATAGAATTTAATTTTAGGTTCTGTACCACTGGGCCTGGCCGCCATTTTGGTACCGTCTTCCGCGATGTAGATCAATACGTTAGATTTTGGAATATCAAGAGGAGTTATCTTGCCCGATGCTACATTCTTGGAGGTAGCCGTATTGTAATCTTCAACAGTGATTATTTTGGAACCGTCGATCGATTCTACGGGATTTTCCTTAAAATCAATCATCATTTGTTTGATTTCCTCGGCACCTTGCATGCCTTTTTTGGTAAGCGAGATTAACTTTTCTTTGTAAAATCCGTAGTCCACATAGCATTCTATTAAGTCCTTGTAAAAGGAACTGCCATTGGCTTTGGCGTTGGCTCCGATTTCACAGGCCAGCAGGGTAGAGGTAACCGCGTCTTTGTCGCGAACAAAGTCGCCGACCATAAATCCAAAGCTCTCTTCTCCGCCACCAATAAAGGGTTGTTCCGGGAAGTCCTTAATCATTTTAGCAATCCATTTAAAGCCTGTTAATGCGGTTTTGCACTCCACTCCATAAGCTTTGGCAAGTGAATCCATCATTGGGGTAGATACAATGGTGGAAGCAACAAACTCGTTCCCATTAATTCCTTTGGCCTTTCGCTGATCCAATAAAAATTTGGTCATCATGATCATGGATTGGTTTCCGTTCAGAATTTCCATCTTCCCTTCTAAATTCCGTACCGCTACTCCTAAACGATCGCAGTCGGGATCTGTTCCTATAACGATATCTGCGCCTATTTCCTCAGCCTTTTTTATAGCTATGGATAAGGCTTCGGGCTCTTCTGGATTGGGGGATTTTACCGTTGGGAAATTCCCATCTGGTTTTGCTTGCTCCTCAATTATGGTAACGTTTTTATATCCTGCTCTTTTTAATACTTCTGGAACCGCTGTTATAGAGGTTCCGTGAAGGGAGGTAAATACCACCTTATAGTTGTCCTTCTCCTTAGCGTTAAAGTTTCCGTTCTCAACGCAGGCATTTATAAAGGCCTCGTCTACTTCCTTGCCTATGAGTTTTATAAGTTCCTCTTTTGCTTCGAACTTAATATCTTCAAAAGCAAGGCTATTTATTTCTGCAATAATCTTTCCGTCCTGCGGGGGAACTATTTGTCCGCCATCGGTCCAATACACTTTGTATCCATTATACTCGGGTGGGTTGTGGGAAGCGGTCAACACAATACCTGCATGACAATTTAGATATCGTACGGCAAAGGAAAGCTCTGGAGTGGTCCGCAATTCGGAAAATAGATAAACCTGAATTCCGTTTGCCGAAAAAACTTCGGCTACCGTACGGGCTAAAGTATCGCTGTTATGCCTACAGTCATAGGCTATGACCACTTTAAGGTCGGTATTGGGATATGCTTTTTTAAGGAAGTTACTAAGTCCCTGAGTGCTTTTTCCCAAGGTGTATTTATTTATTCTATTGGTGCCAGCGCCCATTATACCACGCATTCCCCCTGTGCCAAACTCCAAATCCTTATAAAAGCGATCTTTTAATTCTTCAGTATTTTGCTCAATTAGAGTCTTTATTTCTTCTTTGGTCTTGGAATCAAAAAAATCGGTTAACCAGCTCTTGGCGTTATTTAGGATAGCTTCCATAGTTTCTTTGGATTGATTATATATTTAAAAATACGAAGAATTATTATTTATTAGGTTTAAGATTTACCTCTTCTGAAATAGTATACCGTGTTTCATTTTTTCTAGATCTCACCATAATTTCACCGAGAAAGCCGGCTAGAAATAATTGCGATCCTATCACCATGGCTATCAGGGCGATAAAGAACTGTGGGCGATCGGTAAGTAGTCTCCCGAAGGGGTTTAAAAATAATTTATCTATCCCAAGGTAAATGGCAAATCCAAATCCAATAGTGAACATAAGTACCCCGAGGGCACCAAAAAGGTGCATGGGCCTACGGGCAAATTTGGATACAAACCAGATGGTAATCAAGTCTAGGAACCCATTGATAAAGCGTTCCATGCCAAATTTTGTTTTTCCGTATTTCCGTGCTTGGTGTTGTACTACTTTTTCATCTATTTTGGAAAATCCTGCTGATTTCACCAATACGGGAATGTAACGGTGCATTTCACCAGAGACTTCAATGGTCTTTACCACATCTTTCTTGTAGGCTTTTAGGCCACAATTAAAATCGTGAAGGTGTACCCCAGAGGTTTTCCTAGCAGCCCAATTGAATAATTTGGAGGGAAGGTTTTTAGAGAGAATGGAATCGTATCTTTTTTTCTTCCAGCCAGATATAAGATCAAAACCATCCTCGTGGATCAATCTATAGAGTTCGGGAATTTCTTCTGGATTATCCTGTAAATCGGCATCCATGGTTATAATAACATCACCTTGAGCTGCTTTAAAGCCCGCATGTAAGGCTTGGGACTTTCCGAAATTTTTTAAAAACCGAATCCCCTTTACATTGGGATTGGTCTCTCCTAGTTGGGTTATTATCTGCCAGGAGCTATCCCAGCTCCCATCATCAATAAACAGTATTTCGTATAAAAAATGATTGGATTGCATTACGCGTACAATCCAATCATGTAGTTCTGTTAACGATTCTTCTTCGTTCAGTAAGGGAATTATTATAGATATATTCATTCGGTACTAATGCAAAATATTTTCAAAAGTACAAATTACTGAATAGTTTCCGTCTTTTTTAAAATTAAAGCTGGTATTAATGATAATACAGAACTGGCGACTATACTATAAATTAGCCCAAAAACAATTTGCATAGACGGAGTGGTGAATTTTTTGCCCACTTCCAATTGTGCATCCACTTGCTCTGGGGTCATTTTGGTAGTTTCTAAAAGTAAACCCTTTTGGTAGGTCATAGCTTTTTCCATCATCTCAGGATCTATTACCCCTGCCATCAACTGGTTAAATAATATACCGATGATACCACCTACAAGACCGATGCCTACACCAATTTTTACTCCTTGGGAAAATGACATAAAACCGTTGTTTGCCTTTTTAAACTGGATCATCCCTAGGATTATAATGGAAATAGTAATTATGAGACTTACAGCAAGAACCATCATGCCTCCCTGGTAATGCATATCCAAGGAAAATAGCATTAATGCAAATACAACGCTTATTGCACCGAGGATAAGGCCATAGGTTAAAGCGAATTTTCCCGTATTAGGTTTGTTAACTTCCATTTTTGAAAAGATTTAGTTGTTTTTTGGTTAGTATTGGTTTCACTATATTTGTTACAATTAAAGATAAGTAAATTTTATTTTTCTTTTTTGAGATTATAAATTGTTCATTTCAGAAAATTAACTAAATTTGCAGCTTGAAATCAAGAAGGAATTAACGTTTTTACAATGAAAAAAGATATACACCCAGCAAATTATAGATTGGTAGCCTTTAAGGACATGTCCAATGAAGATGTTTTTATTACCAAATCAGCCGCAGACACAAAGGAGACTTTGGATGTTGATGGAGTGGAATACCCCGTAATAAAATTAGAGATTTCTAGAACGTCTCATCCGTTTTATACCGGTAAGGCCAAATTAATTGATACGGCAGGTCGTATTGATAAATTCAAGAACAAATACAACAAATTCAAGAAATAATCTTTTTTTTTATAAAAAAGATAAAAAGTCACGCATAAGCGTGACTTTTTTTGTTTTAAATTAGTTGTATGAACTACATCCTCTTTGACGGTACCGTAAGAAAAGCATTGTTGCCCTTTACCTATACTAGGCCCGTTGCGGAAATTCGGATTGGTATTTTGACTATCCGAGAAAAATGGGAAAAGTATTTGGGAAGTACAACTACTACGATTACGGAGGACTATTTGTCGGAGAAATTCCCATTGGTGGAAATGGAAGATAATGTGTTAATCAATGCTTCCTTTTTGCCTAATGCCTCATTGGTGGAATTGGTTTCTAAACTGAAACAAAACGAGGTTGTTTTTTATAATGATGAGCTAATTGCCTTTTACGCTAAAGAAACACAGGAAGAAATAGATTTTTCCATTTATAGGCATATAAAGTATGAGGGTGATGTTTTACGGATAGAGAACACCTGGGATATTTTCTCTAAAAATGCCGAAGCTTTGCAGGCAGATTTCGACCTTATAACGGAAGGGAGGGAAAGTGCTCCAATTTCAAAAACAAACGACCTTATCTGTCCAGAAAATATATTCCTTGAAGAAGGAGCTAAAGTGGAGTTTAGCATTTTGAATGCTACGGACGGACCAATTTATTTGGGTAAGAATTCCGAGGTATGGGAAGGAAACCTTATCCGTGGAGGTTTTGCCCTCTGTGAAAAAGCAGTAGTGAAAATGGGAACCATGATCTATGGGGCCACTACCGTGGGACCTTATAGTAAAGTGTCTGGGGAGCTTAGTAATACCGTAATATTTGGATATTCCAGTAAAGGGCATGAGGGTTATTTAGGCAATTCCGTTTTGGGAGAATGGTGTAATATTGGGGCTAGCTCCAATAATTCTAACTTAAAGAACAATTATGCCAAGGTTAGATTGTGGAATTATGAAACCGAAACTTTTGATCAGACAGGATTGCAGTTTTGTGGGCTAATGATGGGCGATCACAGTAAAACGGCTATAAATACCATGTTCAATACGGGGACAGTGATAGGGGTAAATTGCAATATATATGTTCCCGGGTTCCCGAGGAACTTCATTCCTAGTTTTAGCTGGGGCGGAGCTACGGGTTTTAATACCTACCTTCCTGAAAAAGCATTTGAGGCAGCCAAAGTGATGATGGCCAGGAGGGGCGTAGAATTTAATGATATGGAGGCCAAAATCCTTACCCATGTCTTTGAGGAAACAAAAAAATGGCGTAACGAATAAGGCGGAACCGGTTTTAATAGAATTCTATGAATACACTAAGGGTATTCTAAGGGTAAATGTTAAGTTAAGCCGACATTATCACACAATCCTATCCGTTTTATGCCAAGATCTGCTGTAAAACCCACGATTTCCTTGTTCGTTATTTAACTATAACTTGCCGCAAGGTTTTGGATTATTGGTATATTTGCATCTCAATTAACAAGAATTTTAATGGGTACCAGATTGGAGTTCAATTTGGTGAAAGAGAGATGGATATGAAAAAAAAGGTCGCTTTCTACACATTGGGCTGTAAGCTCAATTTTTCAGAAACTTCTACGATAGCGCGTAACCTAACCGACGAGGGGTTTTTACGGGTTGATTTTACGGAGCGGGCAGATATGTATGTCATTAATACCTGCTCGGTAACAGATAATGCTGATAAACGTTTTAAATCCATTGTAAAGCAAGCGCAAAAAGTTAATCCAGATGCATTTGTTGCGGCAATAGGTTGTTATGCTCAGTTAAAACCTGAAGATTTGGCGGCTGTAGATGGGGTTGACCTTGTTTTGGGGGCTACAGAGAAATTCAATATCGCCGATTATGTAAACGATCTTTCTAAGAATGATTATGGGGAGGTGCACTCCTGTGAAATTGAGGAGGCTGATTTTTACGTGGGCAGTTACGCCATTGGCGATCGGACAAGGGCATTTTTAAAGGTGCAGGACGGTTGCGATTATAAATGTACCTATTGTACCATTCCTTTGGCGCGCGGGATATCCCGTAGTGATGTTTTGCAGAATGTATTGGACAATGCCAAGGAAATTTCGGAAAAAGGAATCAAAGAGATTGTCCTTACTGGTGTAAATATTGGGGATTACGGCAAGGGAGAATTTGGAAATAAAAAACACGAACACACCTTTTTGGACTTGGTAAAGGCATTAGATGGGGTTGATGGGATTCATCGCCTAAGAATTTCTTCTATCGAACCTAATCTGCTCAAAAATGAAACTATAGAATTTGTTGGGGGCAGCAATTCTTTTGTTCCTCATTTTCACATTCCATTACAAAGTGGTAGCGATGAGGTGTTAAAACTGATGAGAAGACGTTATTTAACCGATCTATATGTGGATCGGGTAAATAAAATAAAGGAAATAATGCCAGATGCTTGTATTGGGGTGGATGTAATAGTTGGTTTTCCAGGAGAAACTGAGGAGCATTTTTTGAAAACCTATAATTTTTTAAACGATTTAGATATTTCCTATTTACATGTATTTACCTATTCTGAAAGAGATAATACTAAGGCTGCGGAAATGGATGGGGTGGTTCCAAAAAGAGTTAGGAGTAAAAGGTCTAAGATGTTACGCGGACTTTCGGTGAAAAAACGGAGGGCATTTTATGAAGGACAACTGGGGACAACTCGTACTGTATTGTTTGAAGGTGAGAACAAGGAAGGCTACATTAATGGGTTTACTGAGAACTACGTAAAGGTAAAATTCCCTTGGGATCCCAATTTGATCAATACCTTACAAGTTGTGAAATTAAATGATATTGCGGAAGACGGATTGGTAAAATGTACCATAATGGAGCAGGTTGGCGCAACCGCACTATAAGTGTATTTGGCAGAGTTCTTTTCAAACTTTAGAAATAAAACAAGACCAAAAAAAACCTCTCGATAAGAGAGGTTTTATATTATATCCTAATCCCTACAGGGAGCATTTCCTTGTACTGTCTGTTTTTTCTCAAAAAGCCCGCAATTTCTGGACTGGTAGGTACTACACGTAGATTTTGTTCTTGTAAGTGGTTTAAAACACTTTTAATAAAATCTTCCTGAAATCCTATATCGATAATCTCCTCAGGAATAACTAGTTTCGTTAAAAATACCTTGCGTTCTTGGGAAGAGTACTCAATTTTAGCTAAATGACCATTGATATTAGCTTCAAATTG
Organism: Arenibacter antarcticus; assembly: GCF_041320605.1. NCBI lineage: Bacteria > Pseudomonadati > Bacteroidota > Flavobacteriia > Flavobacteriales > Flavobacteriaceae > Arenibacter > Arenibacter antarcticus. Next base: position 4,507,414 of record NZ_CP166679.1, on the reverse strand, counting down.
ACGCAAGAAACTATTGTCCTTAATTTCTACTTCATTCATATAAATTGATTTTATTTATTCATTAGTTTTGGATTATAATGTTGAGAAATTATAATCGTAAAACAATAGTTAAAAATAAGTAGTGTTTAAAAAAAGCCGGACAGCAAATTTAATAAAAAAAATGTTATTTTCCTATTTATATAGCATATCCTTATTTTAATGACTAATAATAAAATACATGTGTATTTCGTACCCGGAATGGCTGCGAATATTTCAATTTTCGATAAGATACATTTACCTGAAGAAACCTTCGTCCAGCATTATTTGGATTGGTTTATTCCTAGTAAGGATATTAGCTTGGAAGATTATGCTTTGGAAATGTGTAAACATATAAAACATGCAAATCCGGTTCTTATCGGAGTTTCCTTCGGAGGCATTTTGGTGCAAGAGATGGCTAAACATGTATCCGTAAGAAAGGTAATTATTATTTCGAGTGTAAAAAGTAAGTTCGAATTGCCTAAGCGGATGATTTTTGCCAAATACACCAAATTCCACAAACTATTACCAACAGGATTGGTGAATAATATGGAGTTGCTGGCCAAATACGCTTTTGGGGAAGCGGCGACCAAGCGCTTGGCACTATATGAGCAATATCTGTCTGTAAGGGATAAATACTATTTGGATTGGTGTATAGATAAAATTGTGAATTGGCCACAATCCGAATGCTCAGAAAATTTGGTGCATATACACGGAGAGAAAGACCCCGTTTTTCCAATAGGACATATTAAGCAATGTATTTTGGTGAAAAATGGCACCCATACGATGATAATTCACAGATATAAGTGGTTTAATGAACACTTGCCCACAATTATTTTACAATAAGGGAGATGTATTTAATATCTTTGACATGTATAGGTACCCGTAGTGAAGAGTGGAGTGCCATAATAGTAGGGCTTAAAGCAATCTAAATAACAAGTATTAGAAATAAATAAAACGAGCTATATGAAAATTTTGAAGAATATTTTGATGATTTTGGGAGTGCTTTTTGTGGGCAGCACTTTGATTTTTGCTGTGCAAAGCAACAATAAGGAAATTGCGATGGCAGTGGAACCTGACAATTCCAAAGCAGTTACAAGCGACAATGCGGGATATCGTATTACAGCCATAGAAATTCCAGAAGATTTAAATTTTGCTGGAGAAGCTGTTCCTTTTGAGGATCCAGAAATTATGGAGCGTGTAGATCGGGAGTTTTTGGTGAATACCTACTGGCAGTCCAACGCCTTATTGCTGATGAAAAGAGCTCATAAGTTTTTCCCACTTATAGAGCCTATTTTGGCTAAAAACGGCATTCCAGACGATTTCAAGTATTTGGCCCTAGCCGAAAGTGGTCTTCAAAATGTAGTTTCCCCAGCAGGAGCAACGGGATTTTGGCAAATAATGAGTGGAACAGGCAAGGATTACGGATTGGAAATAAATAAAAATGTGGACGAAAGATACCATGTAGAGAAATCTACAGAAGTAGCGTGTAGGTACCTTATAAAATCTAAAGAAAGATTTGGAAGCTGGACTTTAGCTGCTGCAGCATATAACGCCGGACCAGCAGGTATTCAAAGATATATGGGGGTTCAGAAAGCTGATAAGTATTACGACCTTCTTCTTGGAGAAGAGACCGGACGCTATGTGTTCCGGATACTGGCGATTAAGGAGATTCTTTCAAACCCTGAGAAATATGGGTTTCATTTAGAACCTGAGGATATGTACTCTGCTGTGCCAACCTTTACCGTTGAAATTGACGAACCAGTAGCAGATTTTGCCGATTTCGCTCATCTGTATGAAATAAATTATAAAATTTTAAAGCGACATAATCCTTGGTTAAGAGAACCACACCTTAATAATAGCAGCAACAAGAAGTATACTATTGAAATTCCCAACAAAGGATATTATAAAATCTCCAAATAGATGTTCGACTTCCTAAAAGATAATATTTGGAAGATTCTTTTGGGAGTAAATTATTTATTGGTAATAGCCTTTTCAATTTTGATTGTTCTTAAGAATAAGAACCCAGTCAAAACACTTTCGTATATATTTGTTTTGGCCGTATTGCCTTTTGTGGGACTATTGGTGTACTATTTTTTTGGACAGGATTATAGAAAGGATAAGATATTTGAAAAAAAGTATATCCTAGACAATGATCGGTTAATTAAGTGGCGTAACAAATTTAGCCTGAACAAGGAGGAAAGGCAAGATTTAGAGGACCTTTTTGGCGAAGGGATACTCAAGATCTATCGCTTGTTGAGAAACAACGAAAATGCAGTTCTTACTTTTGATAATGAAGTGGAGATACTTATTAACGGGGAAGAGAAATTTAAGCAGCTCAGAAATGATTTGGCCCTCGCCAAGCATCATATACATATGGAATATTTTGTCCTCTTCGATAATGAATTGGGGAGCGAAATTATTAATATCCTATGTAGTAAAGCGGAAGAAGGAGTTTTGGTTAGGTTGATTTATGATGATGTAGGAAGCAGTATTTCTTCTAAGAACAAAAAGAAGCTTACAAAGAGCGGAGTGGAGCACTTTGCATTTCTCCCTGTTCTATTTTCCAATTCCACTAGCAAACTCAATTATAGGGATCATAGAAAGATTATAGTTATTGATGGACAGATAGGGTATGTAGGCGGAATTAATCTGGATCAAAAATATGATAATTCCTATGACAATGATAAATATTGGAGGGATACCCATCTCCGAATAATGGGGGGTGCGGTTGGTGCACTACAATCCTCCTTTGTTTTGAGCTGGAACTTTGTCTCCAAAGAGGAGCTGGAAATTGAGGAAATTCTTTTGCCTAAAAAGAAAGCAAATATCAAAAAACCAGTTGCCATCCAGATTGCGGCAAGTGGACCAGACAGTGATTGGGCAAATATTATGGAGGCTATATTTTGTGCTATCAACTCGGCTATGGATCGAATCCTAATCACAACACCCTATTTTATGCCCAACTCTTCTATTCTAACAGCGCTGACTACAGCAGCGAGGAGTGGAGTGGAGGTGAAGGTTATTATCCCCTACGAATCGGATTCAATGGCAGCTCAATACGCAACCGATTCCTATATAGAGGAGTGTTTAAATTCGGGAATCCATATTTATAGGTATAACAAGGGGTTTGTGCATGCCAAGACCCTGGTCATTGATGATATGTTCTCCAGTATAGGAACGGCCAATATGGACTATAGGAGCTTTTCCATGAATTTTGAAATCAATGCCCTCCTTTATAATAAAGAGGTCAATCAACAAATGGTAGAGCAGTTTAATCAAGACTTGCTAGATTGCGATGAGGTTACTCTAGAGCGATGGGAGAATAGAGGAATACTGCGAAAGCTTAAGGAATCTTTTAGTAGGTTGTGGGCGCCGTTAATGTAATATGCAGGTAGATATCCATTTATAAACCAATTGCCAATACAAGACTAAGGAAGTCTTGTATTGGCAATCATAAATGCAATATGGATTATTTTTTCTACACTGGAAACTGTGGATTACTAGTGTGAAATACGATTGTTATTTCTAAATAATATGTAGCGTTTCATGCTATCTAATTACTATATCTTTTTCATTTGCTGTTGCATCATTTTAATCTGATCTGTAAGCATATTCTGTTTGTCCAGTTTTTTGGCTTCGTTTAGCAGAGTAGTAGCTTCTCGCTTTCTGCGTTTTTGCATAGCAATACCAGCGAGGCTCAATTTCGCCATAGCCACATCATAATCCATATTAAGGCCTAATTTAAGAGCCTTTTTAAAATATTTTTCCGCCTGAGTAAGATTGGTCTGGGAGAAAATTATTCCGTTAAGGTAGTTGTAGTACCCATGTTGTTTCTGGGTTAGTGCACCTTCTGGGTTTTTAATCTTATCCAACCATTTTTTTGTGCCTGCAAGGTCCTGCTTCCTCATTTTTAAGAAGGCCAAAAGAATAATTTCGTTCCTAAAGTAAAGAAATACAAAAATAGAAGCCAAAAAGATCAGGGAAATTCCGTTTCCTATGTTGCCTTCTACAAATTGGTATACCGCATAAGCAATTATTAACGCAGCAATGATCAGCTTAAAGTTTTTGTTGAACATGTTCCTTTTTAATTAATTCGTAAGTTATTTTAGATTTTATAGTAGTGGGCAATTCCTGATCGCCTAATTGCACTAAGTTGGATACTCCAGTTGAAATTCCTTCCACAGTCATCTTAATAATGAAACCTGTATTGATATTGGAGATAATCCTTGTGTTTTGAGTTCCCTTTAGTTTCATGGTGGTGTTGGGATCCTTATTATACACGGTAACATTGGCCTTGCCATGTATAGTTGCTTTTTGGTCCGCAATTCCTATCAAGGTCCAAGTGTTGGTTGTCGTTAATTTTCCGTTATAGGAATTTTTCCACTTATCGTTGATGCTTACTTTCTGGATCGGATATATAAAGGTCATCTGTTTGTAGCTATTGGACAGAGCTTCTGACCCAAACTCCTTTTTTAAGGAATTTTTCATCAAGTTAATTGCAAAATCGTCTTTAAGTCCAGAGGCATTTGCCATTTTGGACACAAGGCTATCCCCGCCTTGTACTTTAAGGATATCTCCAGTTTTTGACAATATTAATTTCACCGGGTTCTCCAAAATAGTATTGAATATTTTAGATTGAATATCCCCTTGAATAACCTCTTTGGCCTTCACATTCATTAATTCCCCCTCAATGCTAGAAGTTATGATAAGATTTAAATCTTTAAATGTGAGTGCTATTTCGTACCCCTGCGCTACCTCAGATAGTACTCTAAACTCCAAAACACCGTCAATGTGATTGGTAATTACATGGGTGGCTCCATCTAATTCCTGTGTAATGATTTGCTCGGCTTTCTGTTTTACCTTATAGATATCTCCTTTTTTTAAATGATATGCCAAGGTCACTTGCCCTAAGCCCGCTATGTGCCAAAGGGTAAAAACAGATAAAATAACAAAGCGCTTCATGTTAATAATTGATTCTCGTTAAGCCGTTGCAAAAGTAATAAAATAGAACGGGCATGTAGGTGGACAATTCTAAAAAAAATATTTTTTTAATTAGATTTGTCAAAGCAAAAACTCTTTGTATATTTGCAGCCGGATTTTGTCTAAGACTTTTACAAAATTCCAATGCCAAATAATTGTCAATAGAAACTTAAGTAGATCATAAAAATAGGCCACGATGAGCAAAAGAACATTTCAACCATCAAAAAGGAAGAGAAAAAACAAACATGGTTTTAGAGAACGTATGGCTACTGCCAATGGTAGAAAAGTTCTAGCTAGAAGACGTGCAAAAGGAAGAAAGAAATTATCTGTATCTTCTGAACTGAAGCATAAAAAATAATGGGAATATTGTTTTTTAAAATTTCAAAGGTGTTACTTTTTACAGAGTAACACCTTTTTTTTGACCAATTTGTTTTATATTTTTAATACTCACTATAATGCCCAAAAGAAAAGATTTAAACTCTATTTTAATTATTGGTTCTGGTCCCATCGTAATAGGTCAGGCGTGTGAATTTGATTATGCTGGTACACAGGCACTTCGGTCCTTAAGGGAAGATGGAATAGAAACAGTACTGATTAATAGTAACCCAGCGACGATCATGACGGATCCTACTATGGCCGATCATGTATATTTAAAACCCTTGACTACCAATTCTATTCGGGAAATATTGGAAAAACATCCCAATATAGACGCCGTATTACCTACTATGGGTGGTCAGACCGCATTAAACCTATGTATAGAGGCGGATAATAAGGGAATTTGGGAAGAGTTTGGAGTGAAGATCATTGGGGTAGATATAGATGCTATCAATATTACTGAAGATCGCGAAAAATTTCGGGAACTTATGCTTAAAATTGGGATTGGTATGGCGCCACAGGCTACTGCAACCTCTTTTCTGAAAGGGAAGGAAATTGCCCAGAAGTTTGGATTCCCATTGGTAATTAGAGCTTCCTACACCTTAGGAGGTGCTGGAGCATCTATTGTGTATAAGCCAGAAGATTTTGACGAGATGCTTTCCCTTGGACTCGAAATTTCACCTATTCACGAGGTCATGATAGATAAGGCCTTAATGGGATGGAAGGAGTATGAATTGGAACTACTACGCGATAAGAATGATAATGTAGTTATCATCTGTACCATTGAAAATATGGACCCCATGGGAATCCATACCGGTGATTCTATAACCGTTGCACCGGCAATGACCCTATCTGATAGCACTTTCCAAAGAATGCGAGATATGGCCATTAAAATGATGCGGAGTATCGGGGATTTTGCTGGTGGCTGTAATGTTCAGTTTGCCGTAAGTCCGGATGAAAAGGAAGATATTATTGCCATAGAGATCAATCCTCGTGTATCACGTTCTTCAGCCTTGGCCTCCAAAGCTACTGGTTATCCCATTGCAAAAATTGCCGCTAAATTGGCAATTGGTTACAACTTAAATGAACTTAGCAATCAGATTACCAAGTCTACTTCTGCCTTGTTTGAGCCAAGTTTAGATTATGTGATTGTTAAAATACCGCGATGGAACTTCGATAAATTTGAAGGATCGGATCGTACGTTGGGACTTCAGATGAAATCTGTTGGTGAGGTTATGGGAATAGGCCGATCTTTTCAAGAAGCCTTGCACAAAGCTACGCAATCCTTGGAAATTAAAAGGAACGGACTGGGTGCAGATGGAAAAGGGTATACCAATTATGATGAAATTATACAAAAACTTACCGTACCAAGTTGGGACCGTGTATTTGTAATCTACGACGCCATACAAATGGGGATTCCGCTTAGCAGGATCCACGAGATCACCAAAATTGATATGTGGTTCCTTCGTCAGTATGAAGAACTTTATCAGTTAGAGAAAGAAATTTCCAAATACAGTATAGAATCACTTCCAAAGGATCTCTTGTTGGAGGCTAAACAAAAAGGTTTCGCCGATAGGCAGATTGCCCATATGGTAGATTGCTACGAAAGTGAGGTATACAACAAACGTGTTGCCCTAAATATTAATAGGGTCTATAAGTTGGTGGATACTTGTGCGGCAGAATTTGAGGCAATGACCCCGTATTACTATTCTACCTTTGAAGCTGAAATAGAAAAACCGGACGGCACAAAATATGTGCAGAACGATAGCGTGGTAAGTGATAAGAAAAAAATTGTGGTACTTGGTTCTGGACCAAATAGGATCGGACAAGGGATAGAGTTTGACTACTGTTGCGTACACGGCGTGTTGGCTGCAGCCGAATGTGGGTACGAGACCATTATGATCAATTGTAACCCAGAAACTGTATCTACCGATTTTGATGTTTCGGACAAGCTTTATTTTGAACCTGTTTTCTGGGAACATATCTATGATATTATTAGACACGAAAAGCCTGAAGGGGTTATTGTGCAATTAGGAGGACAAACCGCGCTTAAACTTGCAGAAAAGCTAGATAAATACGGTATCAAGATTATTGGGACAAGCTATAAATCACTAGATCTAGCAGAAGATCGTGGAAGTTTTTCCAATCTTTTAGCGGAAAACAATATTCCATTCCCACAATTTGGAGTGGCCGAAACTGCAGATGATGCACTGAGGCTTGCCGATGAGTTGGATTTCCCGCTTCTAGTACGACCTTCTTATGTGTTGGGTGGACAAGGAATGAAAATTGTCATCAACAAAGAGGAGTTGGAAGCGCATGTAGTAGATCTTTTAAGAAAGATCCCCAACAATAAATTATTGTTAGATCACTACTTAGATGGTGCTATCGAAGCGGAAGCAGACGCTATTTGTGATGGAGAAGATGTTTATATCATCGGGATTATGGAGCATATAGAGCCTTGTGGAATACACTCGGGCGATTCCAATGCTATCTTACCACCTTTTAATCTAGGTGAATTGGTTATGCAGCAGATAAAGGACCATACCAAGAAAATAGCCTTGGCCTTAAATACAGTAGGTTTAATCAATATACAATTCGCCATTAAGGAGGATGTGGTGTATATTATTGAAGCCAACCCTAGAGCCTCTAGAACGGTACCTTTTATTGCAAAAGCGTATAAGGAACCTTATGTAAACTATGCAACTAAAGTAATGCTAGGGGAGAAAAAAGTTAAAGACTTTAATTTTAACCCTAAATTGGAAGGTTTTGCAATTAAGCAACCAGTATTCTCATTTGATAAATTCCCTAATGTAAACAAGAACTTAGGGCCAGAGATGAAGAGTACTGGAGAAAGTATTTTGTTTATCGATAGTTTAAAGGATGATCAATTTTACAACTTGTACGCTAGGCGTAAAATGTATTTGAGTAAGTAAGCTTGCCATTACATTTCCGTGGGGCTGTCCCCAGATAATAAAAAACTCCTTTGCCCAATATAGTGGCAAAGGAGTTTTTTTATCTCAAAATGCAATTTATTTTTTTATCAAATATTACTTGATAGCTTTTTTAAAGCCTTCTACACCACCTACCACAGGGATTACAAGATTGGTGTTGGCCAAGTCTATTGTTAATTCGGTTCCCGGTTCCGGCCAAAGAGTAAACTCCCTATCACTGGAAAAAATCATTAATCCTATTTGCTGTCCTAGGGGAATAATTTGATCATCTGGCATTAAATTAAAGGAAACCTCATAAAATTCTCCTGGATTTAACGGTTCACCCTGGGTTAAGGAGCTGTGATTTTGAGGGTCGGCCCAACCTCTGGTAATAATGTTATCGGTAATCTTGGCATTATGGGCATTGTTCCATGGAAGGGAGACCAACCAAACGGACAGGTTGGCCGCGGTTTTAGTACTTGCTAGTGAAATGGTTACTTTTGCTGTTCCGGAAATATGAAGATCTTGGGATAATTTAGGAGTTACATAAAGTAGCCGGTGATCTGTATTTTCTGCCTGCGCTAATACAGCTCCCGAAAATGAGTAGTTATCAATTAGTTTTTCCTTTCCTTTATCTATGGATTTATCTAGGGATAGTCCTCCTGTGGCTGGCGCTCCTTTTTCTAAATACAAGGTTACCGGTAAAGCTTGGGGATTTGGATATTCAGCATAGGGTGTTGGTTGGTCTCTAGCATCGTTTTCGCGAACTATCCATGCCTTAGCATCGTTTTCCACACCGTTTTCAATTCCGTGTAAATAACGGCTGAACCATCGGTTCATCATCGTTAATGGTGGCTCTCCACCGTGACCATTTTGATGGTAATACGTTTGTACAGGCAGCCCCTTTTCCTTAGCGGCCTTATAGATCCTATAACTGTGTTCTGGCATCACGTTCCAATCGTTAAACCCATGCGCCATCAATAGGGCGGCTTTCATCGGTCCCATTTGATTTAAATAATCGCGTCCGGCCCAGAAATCGTTATAGTCCCCCGATATCCTATCCATTCCATTTTTCATCTCTATATCCCTTACATTAGCATTGTTATAAGGACGTTTGCTTTCATCACCGCTATGTATAAAATCGTATAATACATCTATATCCTCTCCAAGATAGCCCCCTGGCGACCTTACTAGTCCGTTAGATCTGTAATAATGATAGTAGGAGGTGTTTGGAGCGATCGGAATGATTGCTTCTAATCCCTTTACTCCCGTTGTTGCCGCTGCCAAGGGCAGGGTTCCGTTATAACTGGTACCGGTCATTCCTACTTTGCCTGTAGACCAATTGGCCTTCACCCTTTCCTTGCCATAGGGTTCCGTATATCCTTTTGCGCGGCCACATAGCCAATCTATAACTGCTTTGGGGGCCAAAGATTCGTTCTCTCCACCAACGGTAGGGGACCCTTGTGAAAGACCTGTTCCTGGTGAGGAGGAGTGGACCACGATATAGCCTCTAGGGACCCAGGTATCGATATGGGAATTAGAGATAATGGGTCTTTTTCCAGTACGGACTACCTCGGGGTGAACCCGTGGGGGAGCAGGTTCCCCTAGTTCATGCCTTACATCCCAAAAACTTCCTTCCAAAAAGGGAGCTACACCAGCAAAATAAGGACTGGTGATATATATAATTGGCAATTTTAGATTTTCGGTATCTGTTTGATAAGGCCTTGTAACGGCAACATGCATACGGTCTTTTTTTCCATCGCCATCAGTATCAAATTCGGTTTCAACCCAGAGGTCGTGCCGTATCCATTTTGTGGCATCTTTAAATTCAGGTACAATCTGGGCTTCTCCATTTTCAAATACCGGGAGAGTTTTTTTAGCTTGCGAAACCTCTTTTGTCTGGGCATTTACGAGGCATATAATCCCAAAAATAAAAGAGAGACAAAGAGTGAGGTTAACTTTTTTGTTCATAGTGTAAAAATTAAATATTTAGTAGTCGAGTATTTTAATAAAACTATTTAAAACCTTGTTTTTAAGGGTGATTTTATATCGGAATATGAAATTAGGGTCTAGCTTATCTATTTTGATATTTTCTCCTGACCAAAATCGCCTTAAATTTTAAACGACTATACATTAAACCGGAAATAAGAAGCGCAGCAGCCACCAAAAGAACATTAAATTGGATCAAGGTATATAGGTACCCACCAAAAATACCTCCTAAAAAGAAAAAGCTTATGATATAGAGTCGCAATCTAATGTTGGTTTTAATATGGTGCCTGTTCAGATGCTTTTTGGGGAACATTAAATAGGATAGCTCTATACCTAAATCTGTGAAGAGTCCGGTTAAGTGGGTAGTACGCACTACTGCATCTGATATTTTGGTAACAAATGAGTTTTGGACCCCCATAGCGAAAAGCAAAAGACAGGCAATTAAACTTGCAGACGGATCGCTTAGTGTCTGTACTAGGACAGCGATCATTACCAGTGTCCCTGCCTCCAAAAGTGTAGGGAGCACATAAATGTTTATTCTTTCGCGAATATCGGTCAGCTCTATTAAGGTACTTGAAATAAAGGAACCAAAAAGGAAGGAAAGGATATAGAGCAAATAAACGCTTCCCTGCCATGGTTCCCATCTATGGATTTCATCGATAAAAAACGCAAAATGACCTGTTACATTTGTGGTGAGCTTGTGGATGGACAAAAAACCAGTAACATTTACAATTCCTGCAACAAAGGAAAGTAAAGAAGCGATTTTTAAATTGTGTTTGGCAGTTCTATATTTGCCTTGATGTCTAAACATTTAAATCTTTTATTATAGGTTTCGTTGTCCTAATCAGTGGAAGCAGTTATTCCGTTAGCGAATAGCTTACGGACCCTGTGAAGGTCGGTTTTAAAGTTTAATCTTATGGTCAAAAAATACTCAAGTTGCCATTTTTGTGTTTTTTTTGCCGTACTATTAATGGGGTGATCCCATGCGGGATAAACTCGAAAACCCCGTTTCCCTTGCCTTTTGTCTCCGGTGATAATACCCTGCTCCAGCAATACAGATCTAGGAAAGACAAATTGCCCGTGTTGGCTATTATATTGCACATTAATTACAAACAGATCAATGTTGTCCCCGTCAGTAAATGGGGTAGTGGTTCCTTGCTCGGTTCTTTTCCATAAGGTTACAAACTGACCTATTTTTTGAGGAGTAATTTTAGCCATTCTCCCCATAATCGGCTTATGGTTAAGTTGATAGGTACATGCTTGGTATTCCGTGCTTTCCGGGGAGAGGCAAATATTGTTTAGCTCCATACCGCAAGGCGTATAGATTTCTTTAGAGAGAAAAGCCAAGTAATCAATTGTTTTTAAGGTCGATGCTTTTGTCAATTGCAAATTGAATTAGTTGTTGCAAAGTAGTTAAATGCACATTTATTCCGAGATAGCTTTCTGTATAATGGGCCAAATGTTCCTAGCGATAATTCGCTGTCCTTCCGCTGTAGGGTGAATTCCATCTGGTTGATTGAGTTCTGGTATTCCGGCCACGTTCTCCAACAAAAATGGGATCAACATCAAATTGTTTAGTGTTGCTAATTGGGGAAATAGATTTTTAAATTCAGCAGAGTACTCCGGGCCCATATTAGGTGGAATCTGCATTCCTGCCAAAATAATGACCGTATCCGGGTTTTCTGATTTTACTGTATCAATAATATCTTGTAAGTTTTTCTTGGTTTCACTCAACGGGATTCCTCTTAATCCATCATTGGCACCCAATTCCAAAATAAACACATCCACCTTTTGTTTTAGGACCCAAGAAACTCTATTCTTCCCACTGGCCGATGTTTCCCCACTAAGTCCAGCATTTATTACCTTATATTCCATGCCAAGGGTGTCTAGTTTTTCCTGAATAAGCGCCGGAAACGCTTCATTGGGATCTAGGCCCATTCCTGCAGTTAGGCTATTTCCATAGAACAAAACAACCTTATTGTTTACAGAATCCATTATTTCCGTGGTGTCCTGTTCGCTTATCACCGCATTATCCTCAGTTTTGTTTTGTGTTTTTTCCCCGCAGGAAATAAACGAGGTCAAAATAATTAAATAACAAAAGCTTAACAAGGTTCGCATGTGATAATGGATTTAATTCAAATTCATTTTCTTATTTTGCCTAATTGCAACTAAGGAAACAAAAGCAACATTAGAAGAATAATGGCAAAGATATTAAACGTAAGCAACTTGGAGAAATCTTACTCCAGTGGTTCAAAAAAACTAAAGGTACTTCAAAATATATCCTTTACGATAGAGAAGGGTGATACCTTTTCCATTGTAGGGCCTTCGGGCAGTGGAAAAACAACCTTACTTGGGCTTTGTGCCGGTTTGGATAGAGCGGATACCGGTATTATCGAACTTTGTGGGACCAACCTTGGTGTTTTAAGTGAAGATGAAAGAGCGCTATTGCGGAGTAGGGAAGTGGGTTTTGTATTTCAGGATTTCCAATTGTTACCGACACTTACAGCCTTAGAAAATGTAGTGGTCCCCTTGGAGTTGCAAGGGGTTAAGAAGGCATCGAAAAAAGGGATCGAGTTGTTGGAGAAGGTGGGATTGGCAAATCGTTTGCACCACTATCCATCACAGCTCTCTGGTGGGGAGCAACAGCGGGTTGCAGTTGCTAGAGCTTTTTCCAATGGACCTTCAATTTTATTTGCCGATGAACCAACGGGCAACTTAGATGCCGAAACTGGTGAAAAGATAATTCGTTTGCTTTTTGATCTTAATGCAGATACCGGAACCACCTTGGTAATCGTAACCCATGATATGGAATTGGCAGACATGACCCAACATCAGATTAGATTAAAGGGAGGTAAAATAATTACAGAACAAAATACGCCAATATCGTGAACAGGAATTCCAACGATCATTCCAAAGCAGGCTTTCTTTGGGTACTAATTATGGCTTGGCGTGATGGGAAGGCCAGTGCCAGAAAGTTGGTGCTTTTTATGGCCTCTATCGTCATTGGAATAGCCGCAGTTGTGTCCATCCAATCCTTTGGAGACAACCTTAAGAAAAATATTTCGGTACAGTCCAAATCCCTTATGGGTGCCGATTTTATTATAGATAGCAAGCGGCCAGCTAATAAGAGGGTTATAGAAATTATGGATTCGCTTGGGGGTGCCCAAGCCAAGGAAATCAATTTCCCATCCATGGCGACATTCGTAGCAAAGGGCAGCTCAAAATTGGTGCAGATCCGAGGTATTGAAGGTGGATTCCCATTTTATGGAGAAATAGATACAGACCCTAAAGAAGCAGCAATCCAGTACCAAGAAAATGGGGCCGCCTTGGTTGATGCTACAGTAATGCTTCAACTGGGAGTAGTCCCAGGAGATAGTATAAAGGTGGGGGAGGTTACCTTACCCATTGCAGGGGCAATAAATTCCATTCCAGGGAGTTCCTCGGTATTTAGTTCCATTGCTCCTGCGGTGGTAATCCCCTATCGTTTTATTGAAGATTCAGGGTTGATTCAACAGGGAAGCCGGTTGGAATATGAGTACTATTTTGTAGCCGCTCCAGAGTTAGATTTGGAGGCGATGGATAAAACGTTGAACCCTATTTTAGATGCCGAGGAAGCGGATTTGGACACCCATTTTTCAACCAGTCGCAATTTAGGGCGGAGATACGACAATTTTGGAAAATTTTTAAACCTAGTCGCATTTATAGCCCTGTTGTTGGGCTGCGTTGGTATAGCAAGCGCCGTTCATGTTTATATTAAAAGTAAACTGCCTAATGTGGCAGTGTTAAAGTGTCTGGGCGCCACCAAGAGACAGACGTTCTTGATTTATTTAACCCAAATTGCGGTGATAGGTTTCTTGGGCGGACTTATGGGCACTGTGGTAGGCTTACTGTTACAACAAGGATTCCCTATAATATTAGAAGGCTTATTACCTGTAGAAGTTAAGATTTCATTGGCACCCCAAGCAATTTTTATGGGGCTGTCGTTAGGGGTGTTAATGTCGGTATTGTTTGCCTTATATCCATTGATGGGAACACTTTATGTGTCACCATTGCAAGCATTACGAATAGGGAATGGGAACGCTAATGCCTCTAAATTGTCTGGTATCCTTGTGTCGGGTAGTATTTTTATATTTATTTTTCTGTTTTCGCTCTGGTTGCTTAGGGATTGGCGCTATGCGCTGGCATTTGTAGGTGGTATTTTAATAACCTTTACGGTATTAGCAGCAGTTGCCCATTTTTTGATGCGGGGAATAAAGCTATATTTTCCATCCACATGGAGCTTTACGGCCAGGCAGAGCCTATTAAATTTATTTCGTCCACAGAATCAGACTCTAATTCTGATATTGGCCATTGGGGTAGGTACCTTTTTAATCAGCACCTTGTATTTCACAAAAGATCTATTGCTCTCACAAGCCAGTTTAGAAAATGGAGCGGATAGTCCTAATATGATACTCTTAGATGTCCAAAGCGAGCAACGCGAAGCAGTTGCTGGTACCATTCGGGAAAATGATCTTTCTGTTTTAGATGATATCCCAATCGTAACAATGAGGATACAAGAATTAAAAGGGACTGCTGTAAACGAGATACGAAAGGATACAACTTCCAAGGTGAGAAGGTGGATTTTAAACCATGAGTTCCGGGTAACCTATCGCGATAGCATGACGGCCTCAGAATCTTTGGAGTCGGGGAATTGGGTAAAAGAAGTAATGCCTGGAAAGGAAATCCCTATTTCTGTAAGTGATAATTTTGCAAGGGATGCTTTGGTTTCCTTAGGGGATAAAATAATTTTTAATGTGCAAGGCGTAATTATGGACGCCAAGGTCCATAGTATACGGGCTGTGGATTGGAGTAGGATGCAGCCCAATTTCACCATCGTCTTCCCCAAAGGGGTGTTGGAAAATGCACCCCAATTTAGAGTGTTGACCACCAATGCTCCCAATACCACAATAGCCGCCAAATTGCAGCGAGACTTAGTGAGAAAATTTCCCAATATTTCCATATTGGACCTAAGACAGATATTGACGGTGATAGAGGGACTTTTAAATAAAATAAGCTGGATTATTAACTTTATGGCCTTCTTTAGTATCCTAACAGGAATAATCGTTCTATTAGGGGCAATACGTACTGGTAAATACCAACGTATCAGAGAAAGTGTGTTGTTAAGGACCTTAGGAGCAAGAAGTATTCAAATTATGCAAATAACAGCCTTGGAATATCTGTACCTTGGAGTTTTGGGAAGTCTATCCGGAATTCTCCTCTCCTTAGTTAGCAGTCAGTTTTTGGCATGGTGGATATTCGATGCTCCTTTTGTGCCCTCCACGGTACCATTTTTAATATTATTTCCAGGAATTGTAATGCTGGTATTGATTATAGGGCTTACCAACAGTAGAAGTGTAATAACGAGCCCGCCATTGGAGGTGCTTAGAAGAGAAGGGAATTAAAAATAACGGTAGTCCGTAATTAATTGATGGAGGGAGTGGATGCTCATTGGACACCTACTCCCTCCCACTAATGCGGTTTGCGAAAATTAAATGGCTAATCGACTTATATAGCCTTAATGTTGGCTTTTAATCCTTCCACGATCCCCGTGATATTAATTACCGTTTCTTTTAAATAATACTTAATAAGCACTTGTGGAATTCTGATGGTCGTAAAACCATTTTTAAATGAATGCATAGCCTCTTCTAGGTCAATTATCGCCTGTTCATGCGAGATACTATGATATTCGGTGCTAACCTCAATATTAAGCTTTACCCTAGAGATGGCTATATCAATGGATTTTGTTCCATCCCACCACTCTAACATTGGATTTAAGCCCGCATCTTTTAAGCCATAGTATAATTGTATTACTTCTTTGGAGGTGCCTTTCGTTTTAATTATTTTCTCCAATCGGATTTTATGCTTGGTACAAAGCTCCAATCCAAAAATGTCCAATGCATTTTTATGGTAGATATAATTAAGAGTTTTCTTACATTCTAAACAGATCATTTAAGTAGGTTAAAAAATTAATTAGGGACTACTATAACCTCATAATTGTTGGTTTATTATATTGGGATGATGTTAAAGTGATAAGTTTTAGATGAACTGCAACAATCCGTTAGTATAAAATTAAATCAGCCTGTAAATCACGTATTTTCACCTATCCAAAAAACTCATTTTAAGGAACTCTTCAGCCAAATTAAAAATACAAACAAGCTATTAATCCACTAAATTAGTGACTTATCTAGAGTTCATGCTCTAGTGTTGTTTCGCTGGGCACAAAAGGGCAGTAGGTATGAGACCTATGGTAAGGCCAATTGAATATTTTAGGCGAACAATATCCTTTTTTAATGGAATAACCATATATATTTACCAATGGATAAATTTGTAGGTAATATGAGGTTAGGTACGTTTATTTTTAGTGTTTTGGCTTGTTTGTTGGCAATAGCGTGCAAACCCGATACGAAGGCAGTTTTGAATATTTCAGAATCCTATTCCGCACCTTTGCTCACTTTTAGCGAAGCCAATCGTTTGGCACTTTTGCCGCTGGAATGTCTTCAAGTGGAGTACCCTAATAAATTAAACCAGTCCTTACAGGATTCCACACATTTGGGCAGTCCCAAACAATTGCACCCTGCATTCTACGGATGCTATGACTGGCATTCCTCTGTCCACGGACATTGGTCCTTGGTGTCATTGCTAAAACAATTTCCAAGGTTAAACCAGGCGGCTACCATACGAGATAAATTGATACAGAACATTTCCAAAGACAATATCGAGGCAGAAATTAGTTATTTTAATATGCCGGGAAATGCTACCTATGAACGTACCTATGGCTGGGCGTGGATCCTTAAACTTGCAGAGGAGTTGCATACTTGGGAGGATCCCTTGGCTAGGGAATTAGAGGCTAACCTACAACCCTTAACGGATTATATTATTACGGCATATATGAACTTCCTTCCAAAATTAAATTACCCCATTAGGGTAGGGGAGCATACCAATACCGCATTTGGACTTTCCTTGGCATGGGATTATGCGATATCTTTAAATAATTCCAATCTTAAGAATGCCATAGCCACCAGTGTTTCGCGTTTTTATAAGCAGGATACGGAATGCCCAATAAACTGGGAGCCAAGTGGATTTGATTTTTTGTCGCCCTGTTTGGAGGAAGCAAATCTTGTAAGAAAAGTATATAGTGAAGAACAATTTAAGGTATGGCTCCATAAATTCCTGCCACAATTGGTAGATCCTAACTTTACATTGGAACCTGGTAGGGTAGGTGACCGTGCTGATGGAAAGTTGGTCCATTTAGATGGATTAAATTTTAGCAGGGCCTGGTGTTTATACGGTATTGCCGAGACCTTCCCACAATACGAACACCTTAAAACTATTGCAGCGGACCATATTACTTATTCCCTGCCCAGTATTGTGGACGATAATTATAGTGGCACCCATTGGTTGGGAAGTTTTGCCTTGTACGCCCTAAACTCTGCTCATTAGTATGTTCCGTAAAATGGGCCCTGGGGTTTTGATCGCAGCCGCCTTTATTGGTCCTGGCACGGTTACAGCATGTACTTTGGCCGGTGTTCAATTTGGATATTCCCTTTTGTGGGCTATGATGCTTTCTGTTATTGCTACAGTGGTGCTACAGGAAATGGCGGCCAGATTGGGCGTGGTTACCCAAAAAGGACTGGCGACTGTAATTAAGGATCAATTAACGGTGCCATGGATAAGAAATATGGTTCTAGGGTTGATTTTAGGGGCAATTGTACTCGGAAATGCCGCATATGAAGGTGGGAATATTGGTGGTGCCTCATTGGGTTTGGAAGCAATTTTTGGTGATGGGCTTTTGGCCTATTATCCTTATGCTGTGGGAGCGGTTGCCTTTTTACTTTTGTTTTTCGGCAATTATAAAATCTTGGAAAGGTCCTTAGTTTCCCTTGTAGTTGTTATGAGTCTGTCCTTTCTAATTACCGCCATTGTTACCAAACCCGATATAATAAGTGTTTTTAAGGGGATCTTTGTTCCTCAAATACCCGAAGGGAGTGTACTCACCATAATTGCACTAGTCGGAACTACGGTTGTCCCTTATAACCTGTTTTTACATGCTTCATTAGTAAGCGAAAAATGGAAATCCAAAGCCGATTTAAAATCGGCAAGAAAGGATACCGTAATCTCGATCTTTATGGGAGGCTTGGTATCTATGGCCATTATTATTACCGCATCCGGTATCCCGATCAAGGAGATTACAACAGCAATGGATATGGCTGAAGGATTGAAACCACTTTATGGCAATAGCGCCAAATACTTTATGGGGATAGGCTTGTGTGCAGCAGGACTCACTTCTGCGATTACGGCACCTCTTGCGGCCGCGTATGTTGTGAATAGCTGCTTTGGTTGGAATGCGGGTTTGAAAGACCTACGTTTCAAATTGGTGTGGATGATAATTATAATTATGGGAGTAATTTTTATGTCCCTTGGCATAAAACCCATAGAAATTATTAAACTTGCACAAGTAGCCAACGGCTTGTTATTACCTATAATTGCGATATTCTTGTTGTGGGTTGTAAACTTAAAAGTGGTAATGCAAGGGCATCAAAATACTAATTTTCAAAACATTCTTGGAGTATTAATCATCTTGTTGGCGCTGGTACTAGGAGGAAAGAGTATATTCACCGTATTTGGACTTTTTTAATGAAAACATATTCCATCGATATCAACTGTGACCTTGGGGAAGGTTTTAATAATGAAGCCTTGATCATGCCTCATATCACCTCCTGTAACATTGCCTGTGGAGGTCATGCCGGCAACAAGGAAACGATGAAATGGGTAGCTGGTCTGGCCAAGGAACACAAGGTGTTGGTAGGGGCACACCCATCTTATCCAGACCAAGAGAATTTTGGTCGTACTACAATAAATATTTCCGATAGGGAGCTGATAAATAGTATAAAGTCTCAAATTCTTGATTTGGAAAGCGTGCTCGTTGAACTTCATATTCCATTGACTCATATAAAACCTCATGGCGCTTTATATAATGATGTTGCGAGGGATAGTAGGATGGCAGAGGTTTTTATTTCAGCAATTGCGGATCTTAAGGATAAGGTTGTACTGTATGTGCCCTATGGGTCAAAAATGGAAGAGGTGGCTTTAATAAACGGTTTCAAGATAAAATATGAGGCTTTTGGAGATCGGAATTATAATACTGACGGCTCTTTGGTGTCACGAAATCACGACAATGCATTGATCCAGGATCCCGTGACAGTTTTAAATCACATTCGTTATATGGTTGAGGAACAAGAGGTGAGGACGGTAGCGGGGACTTCCATAAAATTATTGGCGGATACCTACTGTATTCATGGGGATGCACCCGCTACATTACA
The DNA here is from genome assembly GCF_041320605.1 of Arenibacter antarcticus. Taxonomy (NCBI): domain Bacteria; kingdom Pseudomonadati; phylum Bacteroidota; class Flavobacteriia; order Flavobacteriales; family Flavobacteriaceae; genus Arenibacter; species Arenibacter antarcticus. Next base: position 4,487,763 of record NZ_CP166679.1, on the reverse strand, counting down.
AATATTAACGTATCTTTCCCAAGAGTTACCAAAGCATAAAATTTTTATAAAAAATTGAGGAATTACAATATATCGGTTCGGCAATTTGGAATACATGCCCTTTTGGTGGAATGGCCAAAAAAAGTAGAAGAAGCTATTTTAGTGGATATTCTGCAGTTTTCCCGTTACCTTAAGGATAACCACTTAAATGAAACTGAATGGGAGTTTATTCCTGCCTATAATTCCCTTACTTTGGTATGTAAGGATAGGGAGTTGGATTTCGCGGGTCTAAAACCACAATTTTTAGATTGGTACGATCGAAAAACAGAGGTTTTAGTATCAGATAGATATCTATGGAGGCTTCCCGTGTGTTATGATCAGGAATTTGGAATAGATTTGGAAGAGATCGCGCTTCACTTAAATCTTACTACTGCCCGCATAATAGAACTGCACTCAACTTCCATTTATACTGTTTACGGTATAGGGTTTTTGCCAGGATTCATGTATTTAGGAGGTGTGCCGGAAGCCTTGGAGGTGCCTAGGAGAGCTACCCCACGTGCCAAGGTACTCAAAGGTTCTGTAGCACTTGCAGGGAAACAAACGGGTGTATATCCCCAAGATTCCCCTGGGGGTTGGAATATAATAGGGAGTTGTTCTGTTGCAATGTTCAATTCTCAAAAAGAAGAACCTTGCTTCGTAAAGGTGGGCGATAAAATTCAATTTTACCCTATCTCCAAAGGGGAATATCAGTTGCATCTAATTGAAAGTGAAGTCGGAATCTATAAAATAGAAAAAATAGCGTTGGATGCTTAATATTTTAAAACCAGGTTTTTTTACTACAGTGCAGGATTCCGGTAGATTTGGATATAGGGACATGGGTGTTCCAGTTTCAGGGGTAATGGATGCCTATGCAGCTTCCAAGCTCAATGCCATTTTGGAAAATGATGAAAATTCTGCCGTTTTGGAAATCACTATGACCGGACCTACCTTGGAATTCAAGGAGGAAACCTACATTGCCCTAGGCGGTGCAGAAATGATGGCCACCCTGAACAATATTAGAATTTTAAACTACAAGGTTTATAAGGTGAAAAAGGGAGATGTACTGGCCTATGGTAAATTGGAGGTCGGATTTCGTGCCTATTTAGCGGTCAAAGACGGATTTAAGACTGCACCTGTTTTAGGGAGTAGGTCTTTTTACGCTCCAGTTACAGAGAGAAACTCTATAAAAACATTGGTGAGTTTGCCCTATGTGCCTTTTAAGGACTTTGATCCGAAAATTTCTGAGATCAAGGTAGATTCAGGACTAGACAGTATGACTCTTGAAGTATACAGGGGTCCAGAATTTGGGGAATTGACGGATAGGCAATTGGGTAAATTGTTTTCCATGGAGTTTTCTGTCGCAAAGGAAAATAACAGAATGGCTTACCAATTAAATGAAACTATAGACGGCTGCGATATGTCTATGCTCACCTCTGCAACTTTACCGGGGACAGTTCAGTTGACGCCATCGGGAAAATTAATCATTCTTATGAAGGACGGACAGACCACAGGGGGATATCCTAGAATATTGCAACTTTCCGACAGTTCCATTGCTATTTTGGCTCAAAAAAAATCTGGAGATTACATCAGTTTTATGTTAAAATAGAAAATGATTCTAATTTTTTTGCGTTCTAATTTTTAATTACTAGTTTTACTCGATGAAAATAAATAAGAATATAATCAATGTAGTCATTATTATCCCATAAAGGGGTGATACGGATTTCTTTTGATTAAAAAAGCCTGTATCAGATTCATTTGATGCAGGCTTTTTTTATTAAAATTTTTAAATATAGTTTTTTACGGAAATAGAGATCTATAAAATGAAATAGGACAAGAATAAATCCTACTGAATATGATATGAATTACAACTTTAACTAATTGATTTTGAGCTGTTTGAAATCAAATCTAGATAATTGAATTTAAATCATTCTTTTATGTTAAAGCACATAGGGGTTTTAAACCGTTATCTTTGAAAGTCATAGTGAAAGCATAGTATTAAAATTAGAAAAGAATACAGATCGATGGAATTAAATAAATACAGTAAGACTGTTACACAAGACCCTACATTACCAGCTGCACAGGCTATGTTACACGCTATTGGTTTAACGGATGAAGATCTAAAAAAACCTTTGATAGGAATAGCTAGTACTGGTTACGAGGGCAATCCCTGTAATATGCATTTAAATGATTTGGCGGTTCATATTAAGAAGGGCACTGAAAATGCTGGTTTAATAGGACTAATTTTTAATACAATTGGCGTTAGTGATGGCATAGCAAATGGTACTCCAGGGATGCGTTATTCATTGCCTTCTAGAGATATTATTGCAGACTCTATGGAAACCGTAGTAGAGGGGATGAGCTATGATGGTCTTATCACTGTTGTTGGGTGTGATAAGAATATGCCTGGTGCCTTAATGGCCATGTTGCGTTTAGATAGACCTTCCATTTTAGTGTACGGTGGAACTATAGCTTCAGGGTGTCATAACGGAAAAAAATTAGATATTATTTCTGCTTTCGAAGCCTATGGTCAAAAAGTAGCTGGAACCATTGATGAGTCAGAATTTAAAGAGGTTATTCATAAAGCATGTCCAGGCGCAGGTGCTTGTGGCGGTATGTATACAGCAAACACTATGGCTTCTGCAATTGAGGCTTTGGGAATGTCATTACCATATAATTCCTCAAATCCTGCAGTAAGTGATGGCAAATTAAAAGAACAAGAATCTATAAAAGCTGGTGAAGCGTTACGTCTTTTGTTGGAAAGAGATATTAAGCCTTCAGATATTGTTTCAAAGAAGTCTTTGGAAAATGCTTTTAGATTGGTTACGGTACTTGGTGGTTCTACCAATGCGGTACTTCACTTCTTGGCAATAGCTAAAGCGGCGCAGATAGAATTTACTTTAGAAGATTTTAAAAGGCTTAGTGATAACACGCCTTTATTGGCAGATCTTAAGCCAAGTGGGAAATATTCAATGGAAGAACTGCATGCCGTAGGGGGTATTCCAGGGGTATTAAAATACTTATTGGATAACGATATGCTTCATGGTGATTGTTTAACCGTAACAGGTAAAACGTTGGCCGAAAACTTAGAAAACGTCCCTAATTTACTGGAAGGTCAGGATATTGTAAGGACCTTGGATAAGCCCATAAAAGAAACAGGGCACATTCGAATTCTTTTCGGAAACTTGGCCACCGAAGGTGCTGTAGCCAAAATTACGGGAAAAGAAGGCCTATATTTTAAAGGAACAGCAAATGTATTTGATGGTGAAGATGCTGTAAACGAAGGCATTAAAAATGGTAAGGTCAAGAAAGGTGATGTCGTTATTATTCGATATGAAGGCCCAAAAGGAGGGCCGGGAATGCCAGAAATGCTAAAGCCAACGTCTTCTATTATGGGAGCAGGTTTAGGTAAAGATGTAGCTTTAATTACAGATGGTCGTTTCTCTGGTGGTTCTCATGGTTTTGTGGTGGGGCATGTTGCTCCAGAAGCTCAAGACGGTGGGAATATAGCTTTAGTTGAAAATGGGGATATTATTGCGATAGATGCTGAGAAAAATACTATAAATATTGAAATTTCAGACGAAGAATTACAGCATAGAAGAGCAAAATGGGTGGCACCAAAATTGAAGTTTCAGCGTGGTGTCCTATATAAATATGCCAAAACAGTATCATCTGCATCAAAAGGATGCGTTACCGATGAATTTTAATTATAAACAAACATTTCCCGAACAAGGAAATTTAAGGGTAGAGATGCCAATATGTTAACCGATTAGGTCTACGATTATGGAAACATTGAAAAAGGAAAAAGCAGAATCAGTAAAAAAAGTTACCATGAGAATAAGTGGTGCCGAAGCTATTATCCATTGTCTTTTAGCAGAGGGGGTAGATTTAATTTACGGGTATCCCGGTGGCGCCATTATGCCGCTCTATGACGAGTTGTATAAGTTTCAGGATAAACTTACCCATATCCTAACTCGGCACGAACAGGGAGCTACTCATGCCGCTCAAGGCTATGCAAGGGTAACGGGTAAGGTAGGGGTGGCAGTGGCAACCTCAGGTCCCGGTGCAACCAATTTGGTGACCGGTTTGGCGGATGCTCAGATAGACTCTACTCCAATGGTGTGTATAACCGGGCAGGTATCTCGCCATTTATTGGGTTCGGATGCCTTTCAGGAAACAGATATCATAGGAATCTCTACACCAGTTACCAAATGGAACTGTCAAGTGACCGAGGCTTCGGAAATACCGAAAGTATTAGCCAAGGCTTTTTATATAGCAAGGTCAGGTAGACCTGGCCCAGTATTGGTAGATATTACCAAAAACGCGCAATTTGAAGAATTTGACTTTAGTTATGAGCATTGCAAGGGTGTGCGTAGCTATATTCCATACCCAAAGCCAGATCCAAAATCGATCGAAATTGCGGCCGATTTGATCAATGCGGCCAAAAAGCCATTTATTGTGTTTGGACAAGGGGTTATTTTAGGGAAAGCTGAGGAACAATTAAAGGCATTGGTGGAAAAGGCGGGAATTCCTGCAGCGTGGACCGTTTTGGGACTTTCTGCAATGGATACCGATCATCCCCTAAATGTTGGAATGGTAGGGATGCACGGGAATTATGGGCCCAATTTATTGACTAATGAGTGTGATGTGTTGATAGCCATCGGTATGCGTTTTGATGATAGGGTTACCGGAAGTTTGGATACCTATGCAAAACAGGCAAAAATAATTCATTTCGACATAGACCCTGCGGAAATAAACAAAAACGTAAAGGCTGATGTAGCAGTCTTGGGCGACTCAAAGATGACCTTGGATTTATTGTTGCCTTTGATCAAATCTAACAAACACGAATCTTGGCACAATGAATTTAAGGAAAAATATAAGATAGAATTTGAACAGGTCATAAAAAATGATGTTTATCCTACCAAGGATAAACTCACTATGGCCGAAGTTATAGAGGAAATCAATATTGCCTCCGGGCATAAGGCAATTATAGTATCCGATGTTGGTCAGCACCAAATGATTGCATGTAGATATGCCAAATTTAAACAAAGCAAAAGTAATGTAACCTCCGGTGGATTAGGGACAATGGGTTTTGCTTTACCAGCGGCAATAGGAGCCAAAATGGGAGCCATGGATAGGGAAGTTGTGGCTATTATTGGTGATGGAGGATACCAAATGACAATTCAGGAGTTGGGAACTATCTTTCAAAACAAGACCCCTGTAAAAATCGTGGTATTGAACAATGATCATTTGGGGATGGTACGTCAATGGCAGGAATTGTTTTTTGAAAGTAGATATGCTTCTACCGTAATGGTAAATCCAGACTTTGTGAAAATTGCTGAAGGGTATGATATTCAGGCAAAACGGGTAAGTGAACGCAAGGACCTAAAGGCAACCATACAAGAAATGATGGCCTCCAAAGACGCTTACTTTTTAGAAGTTAAAGTAGAAAAGGAAGATAATGTCTTTCCAATGATTCCTGCAGGGGCATCGGTATCGGATATTAGATTGAAATAACAATACTATATACACCTGTGTTTTTAAAGGTTTTAAATGGGGCTCATGAACGATTTTAATATTTTGGACAGACCATTGTATCATTCTGAAATAGAAATGAAATCTAACGAGATTGGTTTCACTATGCCTTCGGACCTTTATATAGGATCTTTGTTGAAAACCTTGATTGCTTCCAAACCTAAGTCCCGCTTTTTGGAATTGGGTACTGGAATTGGACTTTCATTATCCTGGATGGTTGCCGGAATGGACGAAGATTCAGTGCTAATAACCGTGGATAATGATCCTGAACTCTGTAAAATTGCAGAAGGATTTTTTGGTCAGGATAAACGCGTTCAAATAGTTTGTGACGATGGCGCTAAATGGATCAATAGTTATAAAGGGGAGAAATTTGATTTGGTCTTCGCTGATGCTTGGCCAGGGAAATACAGTCGGTTAGACGAACTATTAGCCCTAATTAAGGTGGGTGGCTATTATGTTATAGACGATCTATTGGCACAACCAAACTGGCCAGAGGGACATCAGGAAAATGTAGATAATTTGGTGGCTGATCTAGAGAAAAGAAAAGATCTGGTCATCACAAAAATAAATTGGTCCACCGGATTGATCATTGCAGTAAGGAAATAGAATTAATATTAATTTAAAATTGCCCGAAAGTTTCCTTTAATAATCGGAAGGGCAAGATATTGGGAGATGGAAAAAAAATGGTTTACGATTTCAGTATACTCCGAAAATAGTGTAGGGTTACTGAACAGGATATCAGGAATATTCTTAAAGCGACATATTAATATAGAGAGCTTAAATGTTTCAAAATCAGAAATAGACAACGTTTCTAAATTCACCATTGTAGTGTATACTACTGATGAATGGGTGCGTAATATTGTGGGGCAGGTTGAAAAACAAATTGAGGTTATTAAAGCCTTTAGCCATACCGATGAGGAGACTATTTATCAGGAGTCTGCATTGTTCAAAGTGGCTTCTACCTTATTGTTCGACGAAAGAAATATTCAGAATATAATCAAGGAAAGCAATGCCCAAATTGTGACTGTTTCTAGGGAGTATTTTGTTTTGGCGAAAAGCGGTAGAAGAAATGAAATAGACGAAATGTATCAGCAATTAAAGCCGTATGGTATCATGCAATTTGTACGTTCGGGGAGAATAGCCGTTTCCAAGGCCGAAATGCAGATTTCGGCAATTCTAAAAGAATTTAATCAATAAATAATAACCCTGATAAACGTCAGGATAAAAATCGATTTTAAAAAATGGTAAATTATTTTAATACGCTATCATTAAGGGAGAAATTAACTCAATTGGGAAAATGTAGATTTATGGAATCTTCTGAATTTTCTGACGGGGTATCGGCATTACAAGGAAAAAAAATTGTTATAGTAGGATGCGGAGCCCAAGGATTGAACCAAGGTCTTAATATGCGCGATTCTGGGTTGGATATTTCCTATACCCTTAGGGATGCAGCTATTAAAGAAAAAAGACAGTCTTTTGTAAATGCTTCTGAGAATGGTTTTAATGTAGGAACTTATGAAGAATTGATCCCAACTGCTGACCTAGTAATTAATTTAACGCCAGACAAACAACATACGGCCGTAGTAACCGCCATTATGCCGTTAATGAAAAAGGGAGCTACCCTATCGTATTCACATGGTTTTAATATGGTGGAAGAGGGAATGGAAATCCGTGAAGATCTTACCGTTATTATGGTGGCTCCAAAATGCCCCGGTTCTGAAGTAAGAGAAGAATATAAAAGAGGATTTGGGGTGCCAACATTGATTGCGGTTCACCCAAATAATGACCCCGAAGGTAAGGGATTGGCACAGGCAAAAGCGTATGCTGTTGCTACAGGAGGTCACAAAGCGGGAGTTTTGGAATCTTCTTTTGTAGCTGAAGTGAAGTCCGATTTAATGGGGGAACAAACTATTTTATGTGGCTTGCTGCAAACCGGTTCTATCTTATGTTTCGATAAAATGATCGAAAAGGGGATCGATGCAGGCTATGCCTCCAAATTGGTACAGTACGGTTGGGAAACCGTTACAGAAGGATTAAAATATGGTGGAATTACCCATATGATGGATCGTTTGTCTAATCCGGCTAAAATAAAGGCGTTTGAACTTTCAGAAGAATTGAAGGATATTATGCGTCCTCTTTTTCATAAGCATATGGACGATATCATGAGTGGCCATTTCTCCAAAACCATGATGGAAGACTGGGCTAATGATGATAAGAACTTATTGACTTGGAGAGCGGCTACGGGAGAGACTGCTTTTGAAAAAACACCAGCGAGTTCCGATAAAATTTCTGAACAAGAATTTTATGACCATGGGGTATTGATGGTGGCTATGGTACGTGCCGGAGTGGAATTGGCTTTTGAAGCAATGACAGAATCTGGGATAATCGCGGAATCTGCATATTACGAGTCCTTGCATGAAACTCCATTGATCGCAAATACTATTGCTAGAAAGAAATTATTTGAAATGAACAGGGTTATTTCGGATACTGCCGAGTACGGGTGTTACCTATTTGACCATGCCTGTAAGCCATTGTTGGCAGACTTTATGACATCCATCGAAACAGATGTCATTGGAAAGCACTTTGCCGATGAAAAACATTTAGGAGTGGACAATGCTAAGTTGATTGCTGTAAACAAGGCATTGCGCGAGCATCCGGTAGAAATAGTAGGGGCAAGGTTGCGTGCATCCATGACCGCTATGAAGCCTATTGTGTAATATAAATTAAACGTATAATAAGACCTGTCGGAAATTTTTAACTGGGCAGGTCTTTTTTTTTCACATTTATGAATTCGTATTTTCCAAAAATTGAAGATGTTCGGAAGGCGGCGATTACGGTTCGTCAAGTAGCAGATATTACCCCATTAATGCAGAGTATTCGTTATTCCAAAACATACGATGCCAATATTTTATTAAAACGGGAAGACCTTCAGCGGGTAAGAAGCTATAAAATAAGGGGTGCATTTAATAAGATCAGTTCTTTGGATCCGGAACAATTGGTTAACGGTGTGGTTTGTGCTAGTGCAGGTAACCATGCACAGGGCGTGGCTTTTGCCTGTAACCATTTAGGAATTAACGGAATCATTTATATGCCTTCCGTGACACCAAAACAAAAGGTGGAGCAGACAAAGTTATTTGGAGGAAAATGGGTGACCGTAGTGTTGGAAGGAGATTCTTTTGACGATTCTTCCAAAGCAGCTAAGGTATATTGTTCCGACAATAAGAAAACCTTTATCCATCCGTTTGATGATCCCAAAATAATTGAGGGTCAGGCAACCGTGGGATTGGAGATTTTAGAGCAATCCAAGGTTCCCATAGACTACCTTTTTGTAGCTGTTGGTGGTGGCGGTTTGGCTTCTGGACTTTGCGCTGTCTTTAAGGCTCTATCTCCACAGACCAAAATCATAGGAGTGGAACCAGAAGGGGCTCCCTCCATGAAAACATCAATGGAAAAAGGAAAGAATACGGAATTGGATCAGATCGATAAATTTGTCGATGGAGCTGCAGTAAAACGGGTAGGGGACTTTACGTTTAACATCTGTAAGGACTATCTTTACGATATGGTCACCGTACCAGAAGGGAAGGTCTGCCAGACTATTCTGGATTTATACAATAGGGACGCCATAGTGGTAGAACCGGCAGGTGCACTGACCCTTACAGTTCTTGATGATTATAAGGAGGAGATTAAGGGCAAAAATGTGGTCTGTGTGGTCAGTGGAAGTAATAACGATATAACCAGAACTGCAGAAATAAAAGAAAGGGCCCTTTTGTATGGAAAGTTAAAGCATTATTTTATAGTGCGTTTCCCCCAGCGTCCAGGTGCCTTGAAACAGTTTGTGGCCGAAATTTTAGGTCCAGACGATGATATCACCCATTTTGAATATTCAAAAAAATCGAGCAAAGAGAATGCACCAGCAGTCGTAGGAATCGAATTAAAAAGTCCAGAAGACTTGGAGCCTTTGGTTAAGCGCATGAAGGAAAATAACTTTTATGGTGATTATATAAACGACAAGCCCGATCTTTTTCAATACCTAATCTAAGTAATGTAATATCGTTATTAGTGGATGTTTTACCGGCCTAACCAATAACATTAAAGTTTAGCTAAGTATTGGAAAAGCTCCAAAACAAAAGAGAAAGTGTTCAGCTGTGCAAGATTTTTACCGTGGTTTTTCAACCTAATAGTTAGGAAATATAACTTAGCGGAGCAAAGTGCACCTTAATTTAATAACAATTTGTTGTATTTTTATTATTTGGTAGGCAACGAAACCGTTTTCGATTGGCTGTTACCTATGCGCTCCAATTTTTTAGTATTTTAAGAAATCCACATTTAGTATTTTAGTGCTGAAAAAGTTAATTTTTTAATCCATTATAATTTATATCAAAATAGAATCTATGAGTAATACAACTATACCAAAGGAATATGAGATTACAAGTCAAATACAGCAAACGGCGTATTTGGTAAACGGGGAATTAAAAAAATGGACTGGAAAATCGAGCGAAGTATACTCCACCATATCCTCAACTGATACGTATGCCCCCACTTTGTTGGGAAGTATTCCGGATATGGGTGAAAATGAAGCACTAGAAGCTTTGGATGCTGCCGATAAAGCCTATGATAAAGGAAAGGGTACTTGGCCCACCATGAGGGTTAAGGAAAGAATTGAATGTATGGAGGCCTTTGTCATAAAGATGAAGACCAAAAGAGATGAGGTGGTGAAATTACTAATGTGGGAAATTGGTAAAACCCTTGGCGATTCACAAAAGGAATTTGATCGTACGGTAGAGTACATAGAGGATACCATTGAAGATTATAAAAAAATGGACCGTGATGCCGCCAAATTTGAAAAACATGACGGTGTATATGCCCATATTAGAAGGGGCCCATTGGGAGTAGTGCTCTGTTTGGGGCCATATAACTATCCGTTGAACGAAACATTCGCCCTGTTGATCCCTGCAATTATAATGGGGAACACCACTATTTTTAAACCTGCAAAACACGGGGTGCTACTTATAACTCCTTTATTGGAAGCTTTTCAGACTAGTTTTCCCAAAGGTGTGGTGAATATAATTTTTGGCCGAGGTAGAGCTGTAGCTGGTCCAATAATGCAGACAGGAAAGGTAGATGTCTTGGCGCTTATTGGGAACAGTAAATCTGCGAATGCCTTACAGAACCAACATCCAAAAAGCAATAGATTGCGATTGGTACTCGGGTTGGAAGCCAAGAATCCGGCCATAATTCTTCCAGATGCTGATTTGGACTTGACCATTAACGAGTGTCTTGCAGGAACCTTGTCATTTAACGGACAGCGGTGTACAGCTTTAAAGGTGATCTATGTACATGAGGATATCGCCAGTGAATTTAATAAACGTTTCTCAGAAAGAGTGGATGCACTTAAATTTGGAAATCCATGGGAGAACGGCGTAAACCTAACTCCTTTGCCAGAGCCAGGGAAACCGGCTTATATACAAGAGTTAATCGATGATGCCGTGGATAAGGGTGCTAAAATATTAAATAAAAAGGGCGGACAACATTCCGATAATTATATTTGGCCAGCGGTATTATTTCCAGTTGATAAGCAAATGAGAGTGTACCAAGAAGAACAATTTGGTCCAGTGATACCCATCTTAACTTTTAAGGATATAGAAGAGCCTTTGGACGATATGGCCGAATCCAATTACGGACAACAAGTAAGCCTTTTTGGAAAAGACGTCTATGCACTTGCCCCGTTAATTGATACCTTGGCAAATTTAGTGTGCCGAGTAAACCTTAATAGCTCATGTCAGCGTGGCCCAGACGTTTATCCGTTTACTGGTCGCAAAGATTCTGCCCAATCCACTTTAAGTGTTTACGATGCATTACGCTCGTTTTCTATAAGAACCTTTGTTGCATTTAAAGACAATGATCTTAACAATGAGACGATAGAGCAATTACTTGAAACCAAATTGTCCAACTTTATCAGTACCGATTATATTTTATAATGTAGACCGATTTAGAGTTGGCACTATAGAGACCTATCAGGTTTAAAACTGATAGGTCTCTTTTTTTGTAATTGTCGGTAAATATTTGCTTGCACTCCAATAGGTGCCTTAGGTTTTTAATGAATTGTACGCCACTCTAAACCACAGGAAGCCTTAAAGAATGGTTAAATAGGCTAGAAATGCTTGAAAAGAGCGTAATTTTGCGGCCTTTTAAAACGGAAAGGTAGAATTTACAAGTACTGTTTATTGCTCGTATACTTTGGTGTAAAGTCGAAAAATAACGGTAAGTGAGAAGGAATTATAGGAATATGGGATCGGATAAAACGAATAAAAAAGCACTTTTTGCTCTAGCCATGGGCGGATTTGGAATAGGAATGACGGAATTTGTAATCATGGGTATTTTACCCAATGTTGCCACGTCCTTACAGATTACCATTCCACAAGCGGGACACTTTATAGCGGCTTATGCCTTAGGGGTTGTGGTTGGGGCTCCTACCTTAACGCTGTTGAGTGGGAGATGGTCCGCCCATAAGGTGTTGTTGTTTTTGATGTTGTGGTTTACTGTTTTCAATACAATATCCGCTTTTTCCAGTAGTTATGAAATGTTGTTGGTTACCCGCTTTTTATCTGGTTTACCACATGGTGCCTTTTTTGGCATCGGGGCTGTTGTAGCGGGTAAACTTGCTAAAAAGGGGAAGGCCGCCCAAGCGATTGCCATTATGTTTGCTGGGCTAACGGTTGCCAATGTAGTTGGTGTGCCCTTGGGCACGTACTTGGGACAACATTATAGCTGGAGCCTTTCATTTATAATGGTAGGTGTTGTAGGCGTGTTTACCATGCTTGCTCTTTACTTTTGGATGCCTCAATTAGAGCGTTCTTCCTCCAAGGGGATGGTCAAAGACCTAAAGGTTTTTAAGAGCTTGGAATTATGGATAATCATTTTATTGACTATTGTAGGTACAGGAGGATTTTTTGCCTGGTATAGCTATATAGCTCCCTTACTCACAGAGGTTTCTGGGCATTCACAAACAATGGTAAGCTACGCGATGATCATCGCTGGCTCCGGTATGGTGGTAGGGAATTTTATTGGCGCTAAAATGGCAGAGAAGTTTAGTCCTATGAGGGCGGTAATTATAAGTTTATCCTTAATGGTGACCGTTCTGCTCCTCAATAGCGTTATAGCAACTAATCCTACTGGTATTTTAATTTGGACCTTTGTGATCGGGATGATATCGTTTACCGTATCAACTCCCATCCAAATGGCATTTATTAAATCGGCAAAAGGCTCCGAAATGTTGGGAGCTTCCATGAATCACAGTGCATTTAATATGGGAAATGCCTCTGGGGCATATTTTGGTGGCCTACCTTTGGCTATGGGCGCCGATTTTACCGCCCCTAGTATAGTTGGAGCTGTTATGGCAGGTAGTGGGGTGCTGATCGGGGTGCTAATCGTTATCACTAGAAGGTCTAAAAAGCGAAGAATGGATAGGGCACTGGTGTATGACCAATAGGCTTTGTTCTTCGATAAATAAGAAGGTTATAAAAAATGAAAGATCCCAATTGTAAATTTACAATTGGGATCTTTCTTATGTGGTAATGGAAATAGAGAGTTCTGTTGGGTGTTTCTTATATGTTTTTTGCCAACCAATCACCTATTTCACTAGTTTTATATGCTTTTCCATTTTCGGCTAAATCCTCGGAAACAATTCCTTCTTCTAGAGATTTGTTCACTACGTCCCTAATGGCCTTTGCTTCTTCTACAAGGTCAAAGTCCTCAAACATCATAGCTGCGGATAGAACAGTAGCCAAAGGGTTGGCAATATCCTTCCCTGCTGCCTGTGGATAGGATCCATGGATAGGTTCGTACAATCTGGCCTTGGTACCTACGGAGGCAGATGGCATTAGTCCCATGGAACCGGAAATAACAGAAGCTTCATCAGTTAATATATCTCCAAAAAGATTTTCAGTGATCATAACGTCATAAGAATTAGGCCATTGCACCAATCTCATGGCCACGGCATCTACAAACTCGTAGGAAACTGTTACCTCTGGATAATCTTTTTCCATAGCTTGAACGGTTTCTCGCCATAAACGAGAGGTTTCCAAGACATTGGCCTTGTCTACACAACACAATTTTTTGGAACGAGTCATTGCTAGTTCAAATCCTTTTTTTGCCAGACGTTTTACTTCCTCGCGTGTATAGGTACAAGTATCGTAGGCGGTATTACCATTATCCTCCCTGCCTCTTTTTCCAAAATAGATACCTCCCGTAAGTTCGCGCAGAATTATTAAGTCTGTTCCTTCTATTCTTTCGCGTTTTAATGGAGATTTGTCTATAAGGGAGGGAAAGGTAAAGGTGGGTCTAACATTGGCGAATAGGCCCAGCTTTTGACGCATTTTCAGCAAACCTTGTTCAGGCCTCACCTTGGCAGAAGGGTCGTTATCATATTTTGGATGTCCTATGGCACCAAATAAAACGGCATCTGCAGCCTCGCAAATGGCATGTGTCTCATCTGGGTAGGGTTCTCCAACGGCATCTATTGCTGCTGCACCGGTAAGGGCAGGCTTCCAATTGATTTCATGATTATATTTTTTCGCTATCGCATTGGATACTTTTACTGCCTGATCAATTACTTCAGGTCCTATTCCATCTCCTGCTAAAAGGGCAATGTTTAGTTTCATTATTTAGGTTTTTATTTATGATTTTGTTAAGGCCGAAAATTATTTTAATTGGCTTTAAATAATATTTAACATTTTTTCTGTGGCTTTTATTGCCGATACCGTTTGGTCGGAATCCAATCCTCTGGAAACAAACTCCTTCCCATTACAATCCCATGTGATAATCGTTTCGCATAAGGCATCGGAATTACTCCCTGGAGGAATCCGTACCGCATAGTCCACCAACAACGGTAACTTTAGATTTTTTGAGGCGTATACCTTTTTAAGCGCATTTATAAAGGCATCATACTGACCGTCCCCTTGGGCATGGGCCTCTATTAATTCTCCATTTATTTCTATAGCTAGGGTAGAGGATGGCTTTAATCCCTTAGCGTGTGTAAGTACATACGATTTTATAAAAACCTTTTGTTGGTAGGTATAACTGTCCAATACATCGGAAATAATAAAAGGTAGGTCGTCTTTGGTTACCTTTTCTTTTTTATCACCGAGTTCAATAATTCTAGCAGTAACCTTTTTGAGTTCCTCATCATTCAGGGTAAGTCCAAGTTCCTGTAAATTCTTTTGAATATTGGCCTTGCCAGATGTCTTTCCAAGGGCGTATTTTCGCTTCCTACCAAAGCGTTCTGGCATTAAATCGTTAAAATATAAATTCTTCTTATTGTCTCCATCAGCATGTATTCCTGCTGTTTGGGTAAACACATTGTCGCCCACAATAGGTTTGTTGGCCGGGATACCAAATCCTGTAAATACAGATACAACCTTGCTTACTTTATGTAGGGATGATTCGTTTACTGTAACCTCTACCTCGGGTAGGAAATCATTTATGACTGCTATTACACTCGCCATCGGAGCGTTACCAGCCCTTTCTCCCATGCCGTTAACGGTAAGATGGAGACCGTGACACCCGGCCTTTACGGCTTCCATTACATTGGAAACACTTAGGTCATAATCGTTATGTCCATGAAAATCGAAATGCATTTCCGGATAACGCGTTACTATTTCCGACATGTATTCGTGTGTCTGGGTATGGGTAAGAATTCCTAAGGTATCAGGAAGTAAAATTCGTTTTACGGGTTGGGTGGCCAAAAAATCTAAAAATTGAAAAACATAATCTTTAGAATTTCTCATCCCGTTGCTCCAATCCTCCAAATAAATATTACTGGAGATGCCTTCCGCACCTGCAGCAGTAAGAGTGGCTTGGATTTCCTTAAAGTGTTGATCAGGAGTTTTTTTTAACTGATGAATCAAATGGTTCATAGAACCTTTGGTAAGCAAATTTTGAACTTTTGCCCCGGCATTTTTCATCCAATCCAGAGAAACCCCGTTATCCACAAAAGTAAGGACCTCTATTCGGTCCAAATACCCAACTTTCCCGGCCCATTCAGTTATCTGTTTTACCGCAGAAAGCTCGCCTTCCGAAACCCTAGCGGAGGCTACTTCAATCCTGTCTACCTTAAGTTCCTCCAACAATAATTTTGCCAAGGTCAGCTTTTCGGATGCAGAAAAGGATACCCCAGAAGTTTGTTCCCCATCGCGGAGGGTGGTATCCATTATTTCAATTTTTCTTCTTTTCATTTATGCGGAACTAGTGTCGGTATCCTTAATTTCCCAGTAATATAACCAACTACATCCTCCTACTTCGGTGTTTTGCGAAGTGTAATAAATATAGGTCGATAGGTGAATTACCTGAAATATAGTGGTTTATAGTGGTGTGTTTTTGGCGAATTCCCTAATATTTTCTTTGATGTTCATTAAATAATCAATATCGTCGAAACCATTTAACATGTTCTGCTTTTTGTAGTCGTTGATATCAAAACTTTCCTTTTCACCAGTAGCGACAAGAGTGATGGTCTGTTCCTGTAAGTCTACCACCATCTCAGTCTTGGGATCTGCTTCTATTGCAGTATAAATTTTATGCAGGAAGTCGGCGCTTACTTGCACTGGAAGAACGCCTATATTAAGGCAGTTATTCCTAAAAATATCGGCAAAAAAACTAGATACCACACATCTGAAACCATAATCGTATACCGCCCATGCCGCGTGTTCACGTGAAGATCCTGATCCAAAATTCTTTCCGCCCACCAATATTTTACCGCCATAAATAGGGTTGTTTAAAATAAAATCCGATTTTGGGCTATTGTCCGGATGGTATCTCCAATCGCGGAATAAATTATCTCCAAAACCTTTACGTTCGGTCGCCTTAAGAAATCGAGCTGGAATTATTTGATCGGTGTCCACATTTTCTATAGGAAGTGGGACTCCAGATGTTTTTAAAATATTGAATTTATCGTATGCCATTTTTATTACTTTTATGCTTAGCACTTTATGCTTTACGCGAATTGTATTTTATTTTATAGGAGCTTCGGGTTTATTAAACCAATTCTTCCATTAGCACCCTTGGATCCGTAACCTTACCTGTAACGGCTGCCGCAGCTGCCACCAATGGACTAGCCAAAAGTGTTCTTGAACCTGGACCTTGTCTGCCTTCAAAATTTCGGTTAGAGGTACTTACGGCATATTTTCCAGTAGGCACCTTATCATCATTCATAGCCAAACAAGCCGAGCAACCTGGTTCGCGTAGTTCAAATCCTGCTTCGTGTAAAATATCCAAAATACCTTCCTCGCGTATGGAGGTTACTACATTATGTGATCCCGGTACAAGCCATGCGGTAACATTATCAGCCTTCTTCCTTCCTTTTACAATAGAAGCAAAAGCCCTAAAGTCTTCTATACGACCGTTGGTACAACTTCCTAAAAAGACAAAATCGATTGGTTTACCGATCATGTTGTCGCCTTCGTTAAAGGCCATATACTGAAGAGATTTTTTATAGGTGGCTACTCCGCCTTCCACAGCTTCCGCCATAGGTATCCCGTTAGAAATTCCCATTCCCATACCTGGATTGGTACCGTAGGTAATCATGGGTTCAATATCGGCAGCATCAAAAGTCACTTCTTGATCAAATTGTGCACCATCGTCTGTTTTTAAGGTACTCCAATAGGCCATAGCTTTATCCCAAGCTTCTCCAACTGGCGTAAATTCTCTTCCTTTAATATATTCAAAGGTTTGTTCATCAGGAGCAATCATACCGCCACGGGCACCCATTTCTATACTTAGGTTACAGACGGTCATCCTACCTTCCATACTCATATTGCGGAACACTTCGCCAGCATATTCTACAAAATACCCAGTAGCTCCAGAAGTGGAAAGCTTAGAGATAATGTAAAGGGCAACATCTTTTGGGGTGACACCTCGACTTAGGGACCCGTTAACATTGATCCGCATAGATTTGGCCTTTTGTTGCATAATACATTGTGTGGCCAATACCATTTCTACTTCCGAGGTTCCTATACCAAAGGCAATGGCACCAAAAGCACCATGCGTAGAGGTATGTGAATCCCCACAAACTATAGTGGCTCCAGGCTGTGTAATTCCATATTCCGGCCCAACCACGTGAACGATTCCGTTTTTTTCATGCCCCAATCCCCAATAGGAGATACCGTGTAATTTGGAATTTTCCTCCAATGCCCTAAGCTGATTGGCAGAAAGGGGATCTTCTACCGGTAAATGTTGGTTTATGGTAGGGGTATTGTGATCTGCGGTCGCAAAGGTTTTTTCGGGATACATCACAGGAATGCCCCTGCTTTTTAAGCCAAGAAAAGCTACAGGACTAGTAACTTCATGTATCATATGGCGATCTATAAAAAGTACGTCAGGACCATTTTCTATGGTGTGTACAACATGGGAATCCCAAACCTTATCGAATAATGTTTTTTTCATTTTACTATATTATAAACTACTTATTTGTATACTATTTAAAACAGGCAACTGCCCTGAAAATATAATTGGAGCTAAATTATAACGATTTGATAAATTGTTGAAATTAATATAGTGATAATTACGATGTTCAACATAAAAGTTCAGGATTGTTTGGAATATAACCTTATCTGGTTTTCTTAGGAATTCCCATTACACCTGTGCTTTAGGCAGTACTCGATTAGCCATATTAAAGGTGATGTAAACCTGTACTAAACAAAGAACGGGGACTTGAAATTAATTTCAGGTCCCCGTTCTTATGTGTTTATTCAAAGGTGAAACGACAACAATACTAGCCTATTATTTAGCCACCTTGTCTACGATAATCCTTGCGTCGCGATTGGCTAGCTCCCAAGCAGTAAGGAATACCAATCTCGACCTGTTTTCTAAAAGATCATAGTTTATTTTATCAGGAGTATCTCCAGGTAGGTGATAATCTTCATGAGTCCCGTTAAAATAAAATATAATCGGAATATTGTTCTTGGCAAAATTATAATGGTCGCTCCTGTAATAAAAACGGTTGGGATCGTTCTCATCGTTATAGGTATAATCCAATTCAATATTCATATATTTTTGGTTAACCTCTTCGGAAAGATCATGAAGTTCAGTACTTAACTTGTCCGAACCAATAAGATAAATATAATTTCTATCCCCTTTTCGGTTTGGGTCTATTCTCCCGATCATATCAATATTTAGATTGGCGACTGTGTTGGCCAATGGAAAGATAGGGTCGTAGTCTGCATAAAACTTGGATCCCAACAAACCTTTCTCCTCCGCTGTAACGTGTAAAAATACAATCGATCTTTTTGGACCATGACCTGCATCGGCCGCAGCTTTAAAGGCCTGTGCTATTTCCAGCATTCCTACAGTTCCAGAACCATCATCGTCTGCACCGTTGAAAATTTCACCTTCCTTATTTACGCCTACATGATCTAAGTGGGAAGAAATAATAATGTACTCATTAGGTTTCTCTGAACCTTTTATAAAAGCTACTACATTTTCGGAATGAATTTCCTCGTTATCACTCTCTATATTCAGCTCTAGCTGGGTAGGGACCGATTTGGATTTATTCTCTTCCAATATATTGGGCAGTAGTGCATTTGCAATGGTCGCATCTATGATTAAGTTGAAAAAATCCCCTGCATCGTCAGCTTTTAGACCCATACGCCCACTATCATTAGTCTGCATATAGTTGAATCTATTCTTAAACCTGTTGTAATTGTCACCATCAAAATAGAGTACTCCTAGAGCGCCTTTGGCTTCTGCCAATTCCATTCTTTTTCCAATAGATTCGGACATATTGCTCCAAACAGATTTTTCGTCGTTTCCAGAAAGGGTGTAGGTGCCATCCGCATTCACAGGCTCCCCTGCTTTCATCAAAACTATTTTTCCCTTTACGTCCAATCCTGCATAATCCGAATAATTTTCTTCCTCAATGCCATTGCTCACATACACTAAATTATCATATTTACCCGAGGCACTGGAAAAACTGAGGACTCCTTCACCATTCCTATAATCCTTCCCGTTAATGGTGATGCCGCCTATAGGTAATTTGTTAATACTTAAGGGAACGTCTTGAAAATAATCCCCGTCCGCTTTTGCAGCTGGGATTCCCAACTTAACATATTCCGCCCTTATGTATTCTACAGCCATCTTCTGTCCTGGTTTCCCGGTATCCCTACCTTCAAATTCGTCAGAGGCATAGATATATAGATGGTCCTTTAATTCCGATTCCGTAATTGTTTCGGCGTAGGTAAATGGGTCTACATTCGCTAACTTTTGATCCGTCTGTTTAGTAACGGTTTTTTGCGATGAATTGCACGCCATAGTCAGGCCCAGTGCAACAAACAAAATTCTTTTCATTATCTAATTATTAATTAATTCTAAATTTTTCAAAAATAGGGAAAATATAAAGGAATCTATCTTAGTATTTTTATAAAACTAACCAAACAATTCGCACTTATGACATTGGGCAGATTCAGTTGCTAAGGCCTATACCTTAAAGATTAAAGAGGTATTAATTTAACCTAATAGACCGTCATTTTAGCATTTTTGATTATTTTTCAAGGTAATATCTGCTCAATTTTAGCTACTATTCTTTTATAGTATTGGTTTCGTATGGATTAATTTTGGTGTTCGTATAAATTTTTTGAATATGGAGATGAAATGGGAAGGAGTAATGCCAGCTGTTACGACCAAGTTTACTAGGACGGACACCTTAGATTTAGAAATGTTCGAGGTAAATATTAATGCTCAATTAAATGCCGGAGTTAGCGGAATAATTTTGGGAGGTACCCTTGGTGAGGCCAGTACCCTTACGGATGAAGAAAAAAACACATTGATTCAAGAAACGGTAAGGATGGTTAACGGGATGGTGCCTGTTGTAATCAATATTGCGGAACAAACAACAAAAGGCGCTATTGCAGCGGCGCATAAGGCAGAGATATTTGGGGCTAGCGGTTTAATGATGCTTCCGCCAATGCGCTATAAGGCAAACGATTTGGAAACAGTAACCTATTTTAAGGCCGTGGCCAAAAGTACCGATTTGTCAATTATGGTGTATAATAATCCCGTAGATTATGGAATTATGGTTACGTTGGATATGTTTGAAGAACTGTTGTCTATCAACAATATACAGGCAGTTAAGGAGTCTACCCGGGATATTTCAAATATTACTAGGATGAAAAATCGTTTTGGCGACCGATTAAAGATTTTGACTGGGGTAGATACCCTTGGGTTAGAGAGTATCCTTATGGGGGCAGATGGTTGGGTGGCAGGCCTTGTATGTGCATTTCCGGCCGAAACGGTAGCTATCTATAAATTGGCCAAAGCCGGAAGGATTAAAGAAGCTTTGGCAATTTACCGTTGGTTTTTGCCCTTGTTGGAATTGGATATCACCCCGCAATTGGTTCAGAATATTAAATTGGCCGAAGTGGCCACTGGATTGGGAACAGAGATTGTCCGTGCCCCAAGACTACCATTATCTGGTGAAGAGAGAAAAAGAGTATTGAAAATTATTGAAGAGGGGGTAAAAACCAGACCCAAACCAACGCAAATTTAAGATGGCACTTAAAGATCAGTGGATTTACAAAATCTTAATACTTCCTACCTTTTGAATGCTAAGTTAAAATGTTAAATTAGTGGTATAAAATCCACTCGTTGGGAGTTGGTTAATATAATAGAAACATATAATGATTACAGGCAAGAATTACATAGGAGAAGAGCAATCGGCAAAAAGCAACAAAACATATCAAACCTTTGATCCAAAATTAAACATTCCCACGCAATGGACTTTTTATGAAGCAGATCATGAGGAAATAAATGCCGCAGTAGAGAAGGCGACCAAGGCGTTTGATTCCTATAGCAAACTTCCACAAGCTGAAAGGGCCCACTTTCTAAATACCATTGCTAGTGAAATAGAAGCATTAGGGGAGCAATTGATTACCGTATATATGCTGGAATCGGGAATGCCGGAAGGCAGGGCCAGAGGCGAACGGGGCAGGACCATGGGGCAATTGAAAGCATTTGCGGCCTTATTGATGGAGGGTTCTTGGGTAGAGGCCACGATAGATACTGCACAACCCGCAAGGGAACCAATGCCAAAGGTAGATCTTCGTAAGATGTTATTGCCCATTGGTCCTATCGCTGTATTTGGATCCAGTAATTTTCCATTAGCCTTTTCTACTGCAGGGGGAGATACGGCTAGTGCTTTAGCTGCCGGTTGTCCAGTAATTGTAAAGAGTCACCCTATGCATGCAGGAACTGGGGAATTAGTGGCTTCTGCAATAATTAAGGCCGCACAAAAAACGGGAATGCCAGATGGAGTCTTCTCTAACTTGAACAGCAGTGATGTGGAGGTTGGCCAAATGTTAACCATGCACCCCAAAATTAAGGGAGTAGGTTTTACAGGGAGTATAAACGGAGGAATGGCCCTGTATAGGCTGGCAAATCAGCGAAGAGAACCAATACCTGTATTCGCCGAAATGGGGAGCATAAACCCCGTAGTGGCCTTACCAGAAGTTTTAGAAGAAAAATCTGCGTATTGGGCAGCCCAGTATGCAGGATCTATTACTATGGGGGCAGGACAATTTTGCACTAACCCAGGACTTATAATAGGGATAAAAGGAGCAGGTTTCACCAACTTCATTACAAAATTAAGTGCTGAAATAGAGAAAATAGAACCCACATGTATGTTGCACCCAAATATCCATGAGGGATATGAAAGGGGGAAACAGGAATTATCCAAACAGCCTAACATAAAGGAAGTAGCTAGTTTTAAAGATACCATTGCCCCTAACTATGCGGCCCAAAAGGTAGTAACTGTAGAGGCTGGTGATTTCTTGGCTAACCCAATTTTGCACAGGGAAGTCTTTGGTCCTTTTTCTATAGTGGTACAATGTACGGACAAGGAAGAATTAGTGAAAGTTATTGATCATTTAGAGGGACAATTAACAGGGACGATATTGGGTACAGAGGGTGAAATAAAGAATTTCCCCGAAGTGGCCAATGCCATGGTAAACAGGGTGGGGCGTATTATATTTAACGGGGTACCAACTGGGGTGGAAGTCTGTCCGTCCATGATGCACGGTGGACCATTTCCAGCTTCTACTGACAGTAGGTTTACTTCCGTTGGGACCTCGGCTATTAAACGATGGGTTAGACCGGTATCTTTCCAAAGTTGGCCCGAAGAATTATTGCCCGAAGCCTTGCGAAATAGCAATGCCCAAGGAATCATGAGATTAGTGGATGGCGAATATACGGACCGAAACATTTAAAAATGTATGGCGCGAAAAACATTTTTCTGTGTAGATGCACATACCTGCGGAAATCCGGTTAGGGTTGTGGTAGGAGGAGGTCCACAACTCTACGGGAAGAGCATGAGTGATAAACGCCAACATTTTTTAAAGGAATACGATTGGATCCGCAAGGGCCTAATGTTCGAACCGAGGGGGCACGATATGATGAGCGGGAGTATATTTTATCCACCATCAGATCCCGCTAATGATTTTGGAATTCTTTTTATGGAGACCAGTGGATGCTTGCCCATGTGCGGACATGGAACAATTGGTGCAATTACTATAGGGATAGAGGAAGGACTATTGTCACCTAAAGTTCCTGGAGTGATCAATATGGAAACTCCGGCCGGATTGGTAAAGATCCAATACCACACAGCAGGGAAAAAGGTGGATTGGGTGCAATTGACCAATGTAAAATCTTATTTGGTAGCTTCGGAGCTTACTATATATAGTTCTGAATTGGGGGAATTGGTGTTTGACGTGGCCTATGGTGGAAATTTTTATGCCATTTTTGACCCTCAAAAAAATTTTAAAGGTATTCAGGAATACTCCGCCTCGCAATTGATAGAATACAGTCAGGAAATTAGGCAAAAAATAAACCTAGAGTATCCGGATAAGTTTGTACATCCTGAAAACACCACTATTAACGGCGTAAGCCATATACAATGGACTGGAACTACTATATCACCTGAAGCTACAGCCAGGAATGCCGTATTTTATGGTGATAAGGCAATCGACAGGTCACCCTGTGGGACGGGTACTTCCGCACGAATGGCGCAATGGCATGCCAAG
This sequence comes from Arenibacter antarcticus, assembly GCF_041320605.1. Classification (NCBI taxonomy): domain Bacteria; kingdom Pseudomonadati; phylum Bacteroidota; class Flavobacteriia; order Flavobacteriales; family Flavobacteriaceae; genus Arenibacter; species Arenibacter antarcticus. Next base: position 4,464,154 of record NZ_CP166679.1, on the reverse strand, counting down.
GGAAAGTTGAAAATAGGGGAAAATTTTATCCATGAGAGTTATATTGGATCCCAATTTACAGGGAAGATTGAAGGGGAAACAACCTTAAATGGGATAAAAGCGATAGTACCTAGCATTAGGGGATGGGCACAGGTTTATGGGTATAATACTATCGTAATAGATGATGATGACCCCTATGCCCATGGGTTTCAAGTACTATAATATGGAGAAAAACGTCTTAATTATCGGTGGGGGAATAGTAGGACTTTGTTCAGCTTACTTTCTACAAAAAGAGGGACATAAGGTTACCGTTTTGGATAAGTCGGACATGAGTTCCGGAGCCTCATATGTAAATGCAGGTTATATTACGCCAAGTCATATTATTCCTATGGCCTCACCAGGGATGATTTCCAAGGGAATCAAATGGATGTTCAATCCGGTTAGTCCATTCTATATGAAACCGCGTTGGGATACCGATTTCTTTAAATGGTCCTGGTACTTTCACCGCTCGTCTACCAAGGAGAAGGTCGATTTGGCGATCCCATTGATCAAGGAAATAAATTTAATGAGCAGGGAACTTTTTATGGATATAAAACGCTCAGGGGATTTGGGGGATTTCCATTTAGAGCGGAAGGGCTTATTAATGCTTTATAAAACGGACAAAGAGGCCGAGCATGAAATGCAAGTGGCTAAAAAGGCCTCTTTTATAGGTTTGGAAGTGCAATTCTTAGACAAAAAGGCGCTGGATTTATTACAGCCCAATGTTAACATGGATGTTAGCGGGGCCATTCATTATGAATGCGATGGACATACTACGCCTACGGAATTTATGGAGAAAATGATAATTTTCTTAAAGAAATCAGGGGTGTTGATCCATCCCAATGAAGAAGTGATCGATTTTTTGATGGCAAACGGAACCATTGATCAAGTGGTTACGGACAAGGGAAATTATACAGTAGATGAAGTGGTTTTGGCTTCCGGTTCATGGAGCGAAAAGTTATCGAAGAAAATAAACGTCAAGCTTCCATTGCAAGCAGGTAAAGGGTATCGGATTAATGTGGCTAGGCCTACGGGAATTACTATTCCCGCTATCCTTATGGAAGCCAAAGTTGCGGTAACACCAATGACGGAATACACCAGATTTGCAGGGACTATGGAGTTTTCTGGAATCAATACAATTATTAGAAAAGAACGGGTTGCGGCCATTGCAAATGCCGTTACAGGGTTTTATCCTGATATTAAGATCAACCAGGAGGAAAAAGCCGCAGCCCAAAGTGGCTTGCGGCCAGTTTCCCCAGATGGACTTCCTTATATAGGTAAGTGTGGGCAAATAAAAAACTTGACCTTCGCAACCGGGCATGCCATGATGGGATGGAGTCTAGGTCCGGCTACCGGCAAATTGGTATCGGAAATCATTTCCGATAAAACAATAGGGATGGATATCAATGCCTTCTCACCAGACCGAAAATTCTAACGCCTTCATGGGATCACTTTGGTTGGATTTGGGTAAAAAATAGATACTTTTGATTTTTTACCCGATTTAAATAAAATAGCAAATATTAGTTACGGTCCGTATAATTAGAATTAATGGTCATGCCCCTCGGATTCACCAATCAAATTAAACCCACCCTTAACAATTACTTTATCACTATCCTTAACATTACCCCAGTCGGTAATAGCGGTAAATCCATTATAACTTTCCCCAATTTCAACCTCTTTGGCTTCAAAGGCATAGCCTTCATTATCTTGGGATACCATGACTAGTATAAATTGCTTTTTATCAACGGTGATAACACTATCATCTGGTAGTGCTTTAAATTTTTTATTTTCAGTAATAATTCCCGCTTCTACAAACATACCAACAGCAAAAGAATGATTTTCGTCATTATGTAAATGTCCGTGCACTTTTACCGTTCTACTTTGCATATCAATGGAAGTTCCTACCAGGTATACCTCTGCGTTGTACATCTGTTCAGAAGCTTCTGGGATTTTAAATTGTATGCCTTGGTCCTTTTTAATTTGCATGATATCTTTCTCAAATACGGATAATTCTAAATGAATATGATCGGTATTTATTATCTCCATAATTTCATCAGACGGGCTTACATACATACCTGGAGTAACATTTACTTTGGTTATGCTCCCATCAATCGGAGCGTAAAGGGTAACTTGGGAGACTATGTGTCCCTTTTCAACATTTTCCGGGGTTATGTTCAGCATTTGCAACTTTTTCCGAAGCCCATTGTACATGGCTAAATTCCGCTTGTATTCGCTTTCTGCCCTTAAGAAATTCTTTTGGGAGGTTATTTTTTCCTCAACAAGGGATTCTTGTCTCTCAAACTCCGATTTTAGGTAGACAAGCTGCTCAACGGATTCCATGTATTCTTGTTGCAATTCAATAAACGACGGATTTTCCAAGCTAAGTAAAGGATCTCCTTTTTTCACCTTATCGCCAATTAACAAGGGAGTTCTTTTAATGTAGCCCCCTGTAAAAGCACTGATGACAGCGCTGTTTTTAGGTGGAACATCTATAGTTCCCCTAACTTCCACCACTAGGGGGAAATCTTTTTCAACCAGATTTCCCAAGGCCATATTTTCTCCCTCAAATTGTGCTTTGGAAACCATTATCCTAGTCTCGTGCTGATCTTCATTTCCCTCAAGGTCAGGGGAATTGTTTATGTTGTTCTGATTTCCACATGCTGTAACATTTAGCAAAATAAAAGTGGTAATAAGGATATATAGTATACGGTACATAGTTGTTTTTTTATAAGTTAAGATAATTAATGGCAATGATGGTCTGATTATAGGCATTAAGGTTCGCTAGATAGCTAAGGGTTATTTGATACCCATTCTCCATACTTTGGATGTATTGAAAAAAATCGATTTCCCCACTCTGATAACTTAAAGTCGCCGTTTTAATGATTTCATCCGCGAGGCCCTGCCCTTCGTTTTCATAATAAGAAAGTACCTCCCTGTATTTATTTAATTGGCCTAAAAGAGATTCATATTTGGCCTTGAGGTGTATGGTATAATCTTCCATTTCCTTACTAGCAACATCTTTGGCTATTTTGGCTGCCTTTATTTTGGACGCATTTCCGCTAAAGAATAATGGGATTTTAACTCCCACTTGAAATCCATATAGGTTTTCCCCTAAGTTGGCATTGGTAGCCTGAAAATAATTAATGCTAAAGTCGGGCAACAAATGCTGTTGCTCCAAATTGCTTTTGGCGTTAAAAAGTTTATTTCTGTTTTCGAAATATTGGATGCCTTTATTTTCTTCCAACTTGGTTTGGTCCAATTTTAGTTTTTCCATGGGCATGGTCTTCACAACAAACACGGAATCTGGTTGCACGGTCTTGGACAGTTCGTAGAGGGCAATTTTAGCATCCTCGACGGCTTTTTTATAGAGGGCTTGAAGTTCTTTTTGTTTGGCCTGAGCGGTGATTTTCTCCAGATAATTGCTCTCTCCAAGTTCATACCTTCGTTGCGCTGCATATGAAAACCGTTCATATATTGCGTTTAACTCACCATAGGTTTTTTCCTTTTGCCTACTGTATTGCAACTCGTGATAGGCCGATGCCACTTCTTGTTGTAAACTGTTCAATTTTATGGCATAGGCACTATTTTCTATTTCATATAGAGCCTTGTTTACCCCTTTTTCGGCAAAGTAAATCGTAGGGAACAGGAAATTTTGTTGAATTCCATATACTTTTAAGAGCTCGTTGTTATAGGCCATATTATTTTGATCGTACTGGTAGTATACCTCTGTCTTATCAAAACTAAACGCGCTTCCTATGAAGGCTTTAGATTCATCAACCTTTAGGTTTGCTGCTTTGAGTCCTGTATTATTCCTTAGGGCTAAACTGCGGATCTCATCATAATTGAGTCCAGAATCCTGAGCATTAATAGCTCCGGCACCCAACATTATCAGCAGTATTGAACTGAGGAGGTTTTTGTTAATATTCAGTTTATTCATATTCTTTTTATCCTTTTTGTGATATAGGGAATACAAGATTGGAAGTACTACCAGCGTTAAAATAGTGGCGCTTATAAGTCCGCCAATTACCACTGTGGCCAATGGCCGTTGTACTTCTGCCCCTACATTTGTTGAGATGGCCATAGGCAAGAATCCGAGTGCTGCTGCAGAAGCAGTAAGCAAAACCGCACGCAATCTGTCTTTGGAACCTTGGACAATAAGTTCATCTGATTGTTCCATACCTTGAAATTTTAATTCCTTAAAGTGTTCTATCAGTACAATTCCGTTTAGAACGGCAATTCCGAATAGTGCTATAAAACCAACACCTGCAGAGATACTAAACGGCATATCTCTGATCCACAACAATAAAATTCCACCTACGGCAGACAATGGAATTGCAGAATAGATCAATAACGCCTCTTTAACCGATTTAAAAGCGAAATAAAGTAGTATGAATATAAGGATCAAGGCCACGGGGACCGCAATCATCAATCGGTCTTTGGCACTCTGTAGGTTCTCAAATTGTCCCCCATAGTCAATGGTATATCCTACCGGCAACTTTATAGTGTTGTCTATAAGATTTTGAACATCGTCCACTACAGATTGCAGGTCTCTGTTTCTTACATTCACACCCACGACGATCCTGCGCTTGGTATCATCCCTTGAGATTTTTGCCGCGCCTTCAGTATAGGTAATGTTGGCGAGTTCACTAAGGGGAATTTTTTGACCTGAAGGAGTGTCTACATATAAATTTTTAAGGCTAGAGATATCGTTCCTACTTTCTTTATCTAATCGTAAGGTCAAATCAAACCGTTGTTCACCTTCAAAGACACTACCTAGGTTGGCTCCAGCAAAACCCATAGAAATAATTTGGTTCAAATCAGCTATGTTGAGCCCATATCTAGCAATTTTAGACCTGTCAAACTTCACATTCATTTGGGGAAGTCCTGCTACTTTTTCAACGATTATATCGGCTGCACCCTCTACATTTTGAATCAGGTTTTTTATCTCGTTACCTTTAGCCTGTAGAATCTCCAAATCTTCACCAAAAATCTTTATGGCGATATCGGCACGTACCCCGGTGATCAATTCGTTAAATCGCATTTCAATAGGTTGAGTAAATTCTACTTCCATTCCTGGAATAACAGATAATGCCTCTTTAAACTTGTCGGCCAACTCATCCTTGGTTTCTGCAGAAACCCATTCTTTTTTATTTTTCAGGGTAATGATTACATCGCTTTCTTCCATAGACATGGGATCTGTTGGGACTTCGGCCGCGCCTATCCTAGTAATCACCTGTTTTACCTCGGGAAAATTATCCAGTAAGATCTGTTCTATTCTTGTGGTAATCTCAACCGTTTTACTTAAGGAGGTTCCCGTTTTTAATACAGGTTGTATTACAAAATCCCCTTCGTCCAAGGTTGGAACAAATTCCCCTCCCATTGTAGTGAACAGATATACGGAACCCGCCAAAAGCAAAGCAGAGATGGATAACACCACTTTCTTGTGACTTAAGGACCATTTTATGACTGGGTCATATCCTCTGTTCAATAAAGCCATAAGCCTTACGGAAATATTTTTAGAGGAAGTGTCTGAAGGTTTAATCCATAAGGAGGCGGCTACAGGCACATAGGTGAAGCATAAGAGCATGGCCCCCAGCAAAGCAAAACTAAACGTAAGTGCCATGGGTTTAAACATCTTGCCTTCTACACCGCTAAGGGAAAGAATGGGAATAAAGACAATAAGGATAATTAACTGACCAAATATGGCCGAGTTCATCATTTTTGAGGCACCCTGAAACGTAATCTTGTTTTTTAATTCCTGCCTTTGGCCTATTGCTACATTGGCTAGTTCGTCTCGTTTTGTGGTCATTTGATAGGCAATGTATTCCACTATGATTACGGCTCCGTCTATAATTATTCCAAAATCTATAGCGCCCAAGCTCATTAGATTGGCATCTACCTTAAAAATGTACATCATAGAAAGGGCAAACAATAGGCACAACGGTATTACCGATGCAACTACCAATCCAGAACGGAGGTTCCCCAAGAGCAAAACCACTACAAAAATAACGATCAAACATCCCAAGATTAGGTTCTCTGAAATGGTGTAGGTAGTTTTTTGAATTAGCTCGTTCCTTTCTAAAAATCCGTTGATATAGACCCCTTCTGGCAAGGATTCTGAAATTAGGTCAATTCGTTCGTGAACAGCATCGATGACCTTTTTGGAATTGGCATCTTTCAACATCATAATTTGCCCCAGTACCTTTTCACCCTCACCGTTTCCGGTGATGGCTCCAAAGCGTGTGGCACTTCCAAAACTAACTTCGGCAATATCCTTAATATAAACTGGTAGGGAGTTTGTTGTTTTAATTGCGATATTCCTTATATCCTCTAAGGAAGAAATGAGTCCATCGCCACGAATAAAGTAAGCCTGATTTACTTTCTCTATATACCCACCCCCAGATACACTGTTGTTCTTTTCCAAGGCAGTAAATATATCTGCCATAGTAACATTCATTGCATTCAGCTTATTGGTGTTGATGGCTACCTCATATTGCTTCAACTGACCACCCCAAGTATTCACTTCCACAACACCAGGGATTCCGGATAGCTGTCTTTTTACCACCCAATCTTGAATGGTCCTTAGTTCCATAAGGGAATATTTGTCCTCATATCCTGGTTTCGTATCTAGGATATACTGATATATTTCTCCCAAACCGGTGGTGATAGGCCCCATTTCTGGGGTGCCAAATCCTTCTGGTATTTTTTCGGAAGCCGATATTAATTTTTCCGAGATTAGCTGGCGGGGTAAGTAGGTGCCCATTTTGTCTTCAAAAACTATGGTAACCACCGAAAGTCCAAATTTGGAAACCGAACGAATTTCTACCACTCCTGGTAAATTAGCCATTTCCAACTCTACTGGATAGGTGATAAATTGTTCCATGTCCTGAGTGGACAAATTTTTCGAGGTGGTAATTACCTGTACCTGGTTATTGGTAATATCTGGGACGGCACCAATGGGAATCTGAGTAATGGAATAGAGTCCAAAACCTATAATAAATAGGGTGAATAAAAGAACAATTAATTTATTCTTTAAACTGAATTGAATAATATTGGATAGCATAATTCATATATAAAAGGTTTTCAAACTATGGTGTATAGCCTGATTCAAAAAAAAATACGGTACCTAAAATGAATTATACTTGTTTGGGGGGTTGAAAGATATCGGTGAACATTATCTGTTCGTAGGATTCCTCATAAAAAAAACCAGAAATGGTGTCAATGGCATGGGGAGTTTTTGCCAACATCAAGCTGTCTTCGTTTAATACAAAGGCAGTAGTGGAATGAATACAAGATTGATGGTTAAAGGGAAGATCCTCGTGGTCTTTGTGTTCTTCTTGATGCTCTATATAATGTTGTTCCTTAAGCGATCCGTAATGTTTGGAAACAAAATCGAATAAATTATCTCCATATTTTTGCTTATGGAAGTTGGCATGAGTTAAAAAATCATCCAACTGCGCCACGTTCACCATGTCCAAATGAAGGCTTTGGAATAAAAGTAATAATGATAGCGCTATGGAAAATATTTTACTCATCTAGCGGCAAATATAAAAATAATTTTGTGATAAAGACCTAACCATTGTCTTCTCTAGATTAATAATTAGTGAAACTAAATCGCATAGAGTCTATTCCACTGCCTTATTGGGAAAATCTATCAATTGGGGGAACTTTAGTTCCACTAGAACTAAAACAATAAATTGATGTGAATAAGAGTGGGCTTAGACTACTCTATAATTATTAGAGCTTTTTTTAATAGTTCTTTTTTATGTCGACTTAAAGGAATGACTTTACCATCTATTTCAACACTGGAGCCATTGAATTTGTCTATTTTATCGAGATTAACGATAAAGGATTTATGGATCCGTAGAAATTTATCTGAGGGTAGATTATCGGCAAAAGCTTTCATGGTCGATAGGATCAGCATGTTTCGTTCTTTGGAAATTATTTTTATATAATCGCCATTGGCTTCGACCCATAAAATTTCATTTAAAATCAGCTTAGTCTTTTTTAACTGATGATTTATATAAATAAATTCCTGTTCAATTTCCTCGGTATTTACTATTTTGTGGTTAATAGCCGCTTTTTTGACCGCGTTATCAAATCTTTTTTTGTCCAAGGGTTTTTTTAAATAATCCGCAACATCGTAATCAAAAGCTTTCATGGCATGCTCTGCACTACCCGAAATTACAATTATCTGTGGCTTTTCGTCCAAGGATTCTAGGAGATCAAATCCGCTGATCAGGGGCATTTCAATATCCAGAAAAATTAAATCGACAACGTTGAGCGCAAGAAAGTCTTTCGCTATTTCACCATTTCCAAATTCATGTAATAAAACAAGGCTTTTGTTTTCCTTTATCAGTTTTGAAATGGCACGTCTCTGAATTGCTGAATCGTCTATTAGAATACATTTTAATTTACTGCTTTTCATATAGTTCATTTACATAAAATACTTAGGAGAACTACAACTATTATGAAAACAGTCGCAGAAAGTTGCATCTTCAAACGTCCCTCTCGTAGAACATTTGGAAAACACAGCATTATCCATAGTAGAGTTTAGGGTTATTCTGTTACAAATATACGGTATGTTACTTAAATCGGAAATCTTTTCACTCTAGTTCAGTCTAAATGTAATATCCTAAGTGATTTCAAAGTTGAAAATGATTTTAGATTTTTGAAGATTTTTCTCTTTCCAATAAATCCTTTGTTATTCTGTGCATTATCGATTCAATTCTAATTGGAACCTCTAAACCCATCTTCAGTAATAAAGGGATGTTGAGGTTATATATTTTGTTTTTTTACTAGCTTTATATAGTTAGTTTTGTACTATGGTAAAAAAACACTTTACAACTTTATTTTTAGGAATAATTAATATTCTGTTGCTTAGTAGCACTTCGGAGATTGGTGCTCAAGAAATAAAAGTATTTAAAGTGGGGGATTTTGATTTAAGCGGTCCTGTTAAATCCTGTTTGGTGATAACTGACTATGGTAAGGAACAATACAAGTTTAATGAGAAAGGTTTGTTAACCAATGCGATTACCCGTTATAATGACGAAGATTATGATATTACCACGTATAAGTTAAACGGCAATGAACTAGTAGAAAAACGAGTTGAAAATTACAGGGATGGAATAATTGTTAAACATACTTCTCTTGCCAACTTTTACGAATTAGATACAACTGAAGGTAAGAAAATTACAGAAAAGATCATTTCCTACAACAAGCAGTTTTTGGACCAATATCAATATGATTATGGTAGGAATGGAAAACTGAACTCCATTAAAAGAATCAATGATAGTGGTATAGATGAAACTACTATAACTTACGAAGTTAAAAACGGAGAGTCCACAGAAACTTATTATTTAAACGATGTTATCTTAAAATCCATTCGTGTTTCAGAAGCTAGCGACCAAAACCAATTAGCTCAAAAAACAGTGTTGACCAAGCAGTTTTTGGAGGGAGAACCGCATAAGGCCTTGGAACAGAAGTATACGGAGATGGGGAAACTGATTTCGGAGGTTAAATTTTCGTTTAACAAGACCAAAAAAACTTTTCTACCGAGCGAAAGTGAATTTTATGAGTATAATCCGCAAGGAGATATATTATCGGTGAAAATTGTAAAAAATAAACTTGAAAGGGTAAAAAACTATCATTATCAGTATGACGATGCGGGAAAAGGGAATTGGATCAAACAAATTTTGACTCCTGATAATTCCTATATCACCCGTAGAATACACTATTATACAAAAGTGGAATCCCAAGAAAATAAGAGATAATAAAGGAAGGGAAATTTAAAAATTAATAACGATGCTTTTAAAGAACGTGTTAATCGGCTTTCTGATAGTACCGTTAGTGACCAAAAGACATCCTATACGCCTTATAGCGTACAGGATGTCTTTTTTTTAATTAATTTTTAAAGGAGATTACCTTCATGGTCTACCCTCAAATTTTTCTTGTCATTTCCATTTTGGATCTGTAATTGATAAACTTTCTTTACACCCTTATCCTTGTAATAGGTTACTCTATAGATATCTTTATGAATCTTCCAATTTGGATAAAGTTTAAAAATTTCATTGCGCACCGATAAAGGGGGCGCTACGTCCTTAAATTTTTCAAAAGTGGAAATCACTTTGCCGTCGTTACCGTAAGTTGCAATAATTCTGCCATTGGTTTGGGAGAAAATCACCTTAAAATCGTCGTAATCTCCCTTAAAATTAGGATTTTCGGTTACATCGTAATTGGCGACCTCTTTTTGCAGGTTCTGTACATACTCCGGTGTGGATTCATTGCTGACCATACTGTGATACGTATAGTTGGATATTGGCGTAATGGTAATACCCTCTAGCTTAACTTCCTTGTTCTGTGTCTCATCATCATTGGATTGCGAAAATCCCATGACAGCAAGGCACAATAGTGTAATTAAAAAAAATGATTTTTTCATGATTGATGAATTTAATGATTTGTATATCCTAAAATTACTAATTGACGCTTGCGCCCAGTGCTACCCAAGTAGCATTTGCACATGCTTTATCATAATTTTAACGTTATAAAACGATAATAACACCTATTAAATGAGGTAGGAAGGAACCTTTTTATGTAAAAGGGAGGAATCTATAATTTCTATATGCTTTCTTTTAATATCTAGTATGCCCTCTTCTTTAAAATCCTGAAGGTGTCTATTTAAAACTGCCCGTGTTGTTCCGATCAATGCTGCCAGTTGATCATGGGTGAATCCGTTGATCACTTCTATTTTATTGGTCGATTTATTTATATAACGCAGCAGAAGTTTAGCCAAGCGTGTTGAGGTGTCCTTTAGGCAAATGTCGGATACAACATTCTCTAATTGATCCATTTTTTTTAAAACATAAACTAATATTTGCTTATAAAAAACGGGGTTTTTTGTGGTCCAATCTCGCATAAGGTTCACAGGGATGTAAAGGACTTGGGTAGGAGACAGAGTTTCATAATATAGATCGGTGCTGGCCTCATTGATCAAGGAACAAATATTTAAAACATCGTTTTTGGTCAGTAAAGATAAGACCAATTCCCTATTGTTCTCGGAATCGTAGTCGTAGGCTTTCACCATTCCGAAAGTTATAATGTAAAATCTACGCAAGGCTTGACCCGACTGTAAGATACAGGTCTTTTCAGGCCAATTACAGGGAGTTGAAATGGCTATTAATTCCAATAAGGATTCATTATTAATATCGGAAAAAAGTGGATTATTCCGAATTTCATCAAAATATGTGGTAGACTTTTTTAAATTCATATACTTGTTCTTTTAAGTAGGTTAAATTTCTTTTAGTACGGTAAAAAAGTATAGAAAATTTCACTTAAGAGGGATAAGCCATATTGGTAATCTCCATAGTTATTTTAGAAAAGTCAATTAAAAATACAAAAAAAATGTAGGCCAAGTCACTAGGTTTCATTATTTAACAACAATTTTTATGTTGTCCCTAGAGGTATATTTTTGGGTTGTAGAGTATGAAAATTTTACGCCTATGAGGCGTGAAATTTTACTCTATCAGTTTATTTATTACGTTCATATTTACTTCATGACCTCCTTCAAATAGTATATACTTGGCCCTTCCCTGAAATAGAGCATCTATTTTGGGACGCTCCTTTTGTAAACGCTGGGGGGTCAAATATTCATCCTGCTTGCCCAGTACAATTTTTACTTCAGGATTCATGGACATTAGAAACTCAAAATCGGAGGGAGTAAGCTCTGCTGGAACTCCTCCTGCATACAAGATTAGCTCTTTGCATGGAATCTTACTTTTTGCGACCCATCGTGTTGCAATGGATACGCCCTGAGAAAACCCTAAAACAATAAGGCGACAATCTTCAGGAATATTTTCATTTAGGAGTACCTGATCTAGATATCGGATAACATTTTCGGTTTCCATTTCCGTATTTTCCTTGGTGAGCCAGCTGGCGCCAACATGCTTATAATTGGATTTTAGGTAGTACTTGGAGGGTGCCTGAGGAGCAATGATATAATTCTCCTCTTTGGGAAGGCCTTTAAAATACTTTAAAAAGTACTTGCTAAGAAATCCGATCCCATGTAGAACGATCCATACATTTTTGGTGCTCGAGTTTAACTCGTTTAAACAGAGATAGGTGTTGGTTGTTGTATAGGAGATGTTTTTTTCTTTGGGTTCCATAATCGTGATATATGGAATAAAGTAACGCTTTATTTGATTTTCTAATGCTTAATTTTACGAAAAAAAGGTCATGGACGGATATAAGGAGAAAATACTGGGAATTTGTAACGAAAGTAGTAAAGGAACCTTAATGGAAACCTTGGGAATGGAATTTATAGATGTTGGCGACAATTTTTTAGTGGCAAAAATGCCAGTTACCCAAAAAGTATATCAACCAGATGGGGTTCTACATGGTGGGGCAACTGTAGCTTTGGCCGAAAGTGTAGGAAGTGCAGCTTCGTATATTTTTTTGGATGCCAAAAAGTATTTCATCCGGGGTTTGGAAATCTCTGCCAACCACGTCAAAAGTGTTAGTGAGGGAGAAATCTTTGCCAAAGCCGTCATAGTACATAAGGGCCGTACCACACAAATATGGGATATTAAGATTACCGATCAGGACAATAATTTAGTTTCAATTTGTAAATTAACGACCATAGCGTTACCAAGAAAATAGTATGACTTTAAATTTTTTGGACCGAATTGCCCAGCAATATGGAAACCAGTTGCCTTTTGTGGCCTACCGTAAACCCAATGAAGAAGAAGTACGGTTGATCCTACAAAATGATCAGGAACTGCACCATGTTGTAGATTATAGGGAAAGCGGTTTTATTTTTGCTCCGTTTAATGCAAGTGATGAGGCCATTCTGTTAAAGAATGATGCTTCCTATTCTGAAATTTTAAATACGGAAAAGACCAGTGAAAACAGTGATTCACAACCAATGAAGGACGATGGAGCTGGCAAGGCTTTTCACTTAGGCCTGGTGCAACGGGGAATTCATGAAATTAAAGCAGGAAATTTGGATAAGGTGGTGCTCTCCAGAGAAGTGGAGGTGTCCACTTCCAAAGATCCAATACAATTATTTCAGAACATCTTGTCTCTGTATCCTACGGCATTCTGTTATATATGGTATCACCCAAAAGTTGGTATTTGGTTAGGTGCAACACCCGAAATGTTATTGGAAATGGAAAACCAAAGGCTAAAGACCATGTCTTTGGCCGGTACTCAGAAATATCTAGGGGAAGATAGCCCTGTTTGGGGCAACAAAGAGTTGGAAGAACAACAAATGGTTACCCAATTCATCACCGATTCCCTAAAAGACAAAATAAAATTGTTGACTATATCGGAAACCATGAGTTACCGTGCAGGTAATTTGTGGCACCTTAAAACATCAATATCAGGAATGACAACCCCTGAAATCGGATTAAGCGAAATCATCCATTCCTTACACCCAACCCCAGCGGTATGTGGCCTTCCAAAATTAAAAGCCAAGGATTTTATTCTTAAGAACGAAAAGTATCTCCGAGAATTCTACACAGGTTTCTTGGGAGAGTTAAATTTCAAGGAAGAAGTGAATCGACCTTCAAAGCGAAGGAATCAAGAGAATAGGGCGTATAGGACTATCAAGAATAAAACCTCTCTTTTTGTAAATTTGAGGTGTATGAAAATACATAAAAATAAGCTTACTCTATATGTTGGTGGTGGAATTACACGTGAATCTGATCCAGAAATGGAATGGAAAGAAACCTGCGATAAAAGTCGCACTATGCTGAATATTATCCGCAGTTAAACTTAATAGGGATTTGGATTGGATTTAATAAAGAGGAGGTTGTATTTTTGTATGAATGAAATATTCTACTATTCCTTCTTCCCAAACCGTTGTGTACCATTGCAAGGCAAGAGGTATTAAAAACATCGTTATTTCCCCTGGTTCTAGAAATGCCCCGTTGACCATTGGTTTCACGGAAGATCCTTTTTTTAAATGCTTCAGCATTGTTGATGAAAGGTGTGCTGCTTTCTTTGCCTTGGGTATTGCCCAACAGCTACGGGAGCCTGTAGTTATTCTTTGTACTTCTGGGAGTGCTCTATTAAATTATTATCCCGCCATTTCAGAGGCATTCTATAGCGATATTCCCCTGGTCGTAATTTCTGCAGATAGGCCACCTTATAAGGTAGATGTGGGAGACGGACAGACCATTAGACAGGAGAATGTTTTTGAAAACCATATTGCGTATGGGGCAAACCTGAAATTGGATGTATCCCATGCTACGGATAAAATTCGCAAATACGATGCACTCAGCCTCATGGGTACTGATGTTGGCATTGCACAGCAAGCGGTGCAGGAATTTAACGATACCGCTCTGGATAACGCCTTAAATTTGGCATGGTCCCAAAACAGTCCAGTACACATCAATGTACCTTTTGAAGAGCCCTTATATGATGTTGTTACGGAAACAACCTTAATTCCCATGGTTAATTTTGTTAGGGACAATCAACAGGAATTAGATCTAGGTAAATTGAAAGAAAGTGTAGAAGTTTGGAATGGATCGGAACGGAAAATAATTTTGGTAGGGGTTAATTTTCCGAATTCTGTGGAACAAAAATATCTGGAACAATTGGCAATGGACCCTTCTGTTATTGTTTTAACGGAGTGCACCTCCAATTTACACCATCATAATTTCTTTCCAAGTATAGATAGTATCATAGCACCTATAGAGAAATCTCCCGAAAAAGAAATGCTGTTTAAACAATTGCAGCCAGATATTGTGCTGACGTTCGGGGGGCTTATAGTCTCCAAAAAAATAAAAGCGTTTTTGCGGGAATATAGCCCAAAGTTTCATTGGCATATCGATCCTCAAAAGGCACCAAATACGTTTTTCAGCCTAACACATCATTTTCAGACAGATCCCAATAGATTTTTCGAAAAACTATTGCAAGTTTCTTCTGGTATCCAGAGCGACTACCAACAATACTGGACTCGGTTCAAAAATGAATATATCGCCAGAAGGGAACAGTACCTAAAGGAAATTCCGTTTAGCGATATGTTGGCATTTTATCGTATCATGGGCAGCATCCCCAAAGATTACCAACTACAACTTGGAAATAGTGCTACCGTACGTTATGGTCAGTTGTTCGATTTGGACCAATGCATAAATGTTTTCTGCAACCGGGGCACCAGTGGAATAGACGGCAGCACCTCTACGGCTATCGGTGCCGCCCTATATTCTGAACAACCTACTTTGCTGGTCACAGGGGATCTCAGTTTCTTATACGATAGCAATGGGCTATGGAATAAGTATATACGACCAGATTTTAGGATAATCGTTATCAATAATGGCGGAGGTGGAATTTTTAGGATTTTGCCAGGTAAGGACAAAACAGATAATTTTGAAAACTTTTTTGAAACCACACATCAGATAGATCTTGCTCTAATTGCTAAAGCCTATAGTTTTGATTTTATGTCCGTTGCAGATGAAGGGGCATTAGGAGCTGTATTGGATGATTTCTATGCGAAGTCTAATTGTCCTAAAATTTTGGAGATCAAGACCCCTAGATTATTGAATGATAAAATTTTGCTTAGTTATTTTGATTTTATATCTTACAACAGCAAATAGATATTGATAACTAATTTTTAACAAGTATTATGAACAAAAGAGACGAATTGATCGAAAAGTACGCGGCGGACATTAAAGAAAAATTTGGCGAAACACCAAATATGGATTTATTAACTAAAGTGACCATAGGATTGGGACCTTCAATTTACAATAATGATGCATCAAAAGTTTCTGGTTCGGATGCTAAGGAATTAGAAACGGTAAAGAAAAATTTTCTTGTAAAAAAACTTGGATTAGAAGATGGCCCTCAATTGATGGAGGCCGTAAAAGCTGTGACAGACAAATACGGTTCTTCCGTAAAAAATAAACATAGGGCGGTAGTGTATTATATGCTGGCCAAACACTTTAAAAAAGAATCTGTTTATAATAAATAAGTAACAAAATTAGAATGTTAGGGCCGCTCTTTAAAAAGAGCGGCTTTTTTTTATTGGGATTATTTTAAAGTGTATTTTTGCAGCATGATAGCACTTGGAGAATATAGTAATTTAGAAATATTAAGAGACACTACCGTGGGTCTTTTTTTAGGAGATGAGGAAGGTAATGATGTTCTATTGCCTAATAAATATGTGCCTGAAGAATTTGAGATCGGTGATTTCCTAGACGTATTTTGCTATTTGGATCATGAGGAGCGCATAGTGGCCACCACCTTGGAGCCCTATGTTATGGTGAATCAATTTAGGTTATTACAAGTAGCTGAGGTTAATGAATACGGTGCTTTTATGGATTGGGGATTGGAAAAGCACTTATTGGTCCCTTTCCGTGAGCAACGCAGTAAAATGCAGGAAGGCCAATGGTACGTTGTACACTGCTATTTGGATGAAAAGACCAACAGGTTGGTAGGTTCTAATAAATTAGATAAATTCCTGTCCAATGACACCCCTACTATAAATGAGCAGGATAAGGTAGACTTGGTCGTCACTAGATTGACCGACCTAGGTTGGGAAGTAATCATAAACAACAATTACAAAGGTCTAATTTATGCAAATGAGGTGTATAAAAAAGTTTCCATAGGAGATCAGTTGGAGGGATATATAAAACTTATAAGGCCTGATAATAAAATAGATGTTTCACTACAACCTATTGGATACAAGAGTTTGGAGCCTGCCGCCAATCTTATTTATGAAAAGTTGAAGGCTCAGGACGGTTTTTTAAAGCTTCATGACAAATCTGATCCTGAAGATATTAAGCGTTTACTTCAAATGAGTAAAAAAACCTTTAAAAAAGGAGTAGGGGCGCTTTATAAAGAACGAAAAATAGAAATTAGTGACGACGGTATAAGACTGATTTAAACGTTTATTTTATAGTTTTGTCCCAAAGTTACACTCTTACTTTTGTAAGTTGATTCGATTTGGAGTTAAACTACTGATTATTAGATACATGTAATTAGCGTGCCTTTAAATTTTGATGGTGAATATTTGTCATATTACCACAAAATCCATTACTTTTACAACAGCATAAAGATAATATTAAATAAATACATTATTTTTTGTTACATTTAAGTCTTCACCCCTAAAATAATACTTCTATGCCATTCATCGAAGAAAGTGATTTATTGGAATTGCATAAGGATATAGATAAGGCTCAAATAATTAATGAGCGTTTATTAGATCAAATAAAATATAAGAATAAGGAATTAAGGCGAAGTAAACTCCAAAGAAACCTTTTTGGTAGTATTACGGTACTTTTCCTTATTGTTTCTCTGGCCTTCTTTTCGTACAATGCTGGGATTATAAGATCATCCAATTTTGAGAATAGGACTAATTTACTAGTTTCAATTGATAGTCTAGATGTTATTAAGGCAAGAATAGACAACCTTAAGGAGCAGAACGAAGAACTGAGTTTAGTAAAGGAATTCTATTTGGCCAAAAAGTTTTTGGAGAAGGAAAAAATATATTCGGTACAGGTAAAATCATTCGTGGATAACAATCTTACCCTAGCATCGGAATCTCTTGGAAATACCATATTTGCCAAGGCAAATCCATTTTACTCATATTCTTTGGGGAATTTTGAAACTTTGGAAGAAGCTCGTTCATTTCGATTTCAATTGGTGAAAATGGGATTTAAAGACGCCTTTGTTGCGTCGTACAGAGATGGAAAACGCGTAGAAATAGAAGACCCCTACTAATTTGTTGAAAATAAAAGCTTGGCTCGATGCAGCGCGGTTAAGAACTCTTCCTCTTTCATTATCGGGAATAGTTGTTGGTACTGCCTTAGGAGGTATGTATGGAACATTTGACTGGCGTATTTTTATATTTGCGGTTCTTACTACCGTAGGATTTCAGGTAACCTCCAATTTTGCCAATGACTATGGGGATGGCGTTAAGGGTACCGATAATGAAAATAGGGTTGGACCTAAACGAGTATATCAAAGTGGTTTACTCAACAGAGCACAATTGAAAGGAGGAATAATTATTTCCATTGTGATCTGCTTGATTTTAGTATTGGCCTTATTGTATTTTTCTTTCGGTACAGAACATTTGGAATTCATTTTATTATTTGGTTTCCTCGGTATTTTAAGTATATGGGCAGCTATTAAATATACAGTAGGAGATTCCGCCTATGGTTATAAAGGATTTGGAGATGTTTTTGTATTTCTGTTTTTTGGACTATTGGGGGTAATTGGCTCTATGTTTCTCTATACTAAATTAGTGTATTTCCCCTCTTTTTTTCCGGCAATTACAATTGGATTGCTGAGTACAGGAGTGTTAAATTTAAATAATCTTAGGGACTACCGGTCCGATAAACTATCCAATAAAAACACAGTCATTGTGAAGATGGGGGTGCGCAATGGAAAGATATACCATACCCTATTGATTTGCGTAAGTTTTGTTTGCATGTTGATTTTTACTATTTTACATTTCGAAAATTGGAGAAACACAGTGCACCTAGTGGCCTTTGTGCCTATATTTATGCATTTAGTGAAAATGCTGCAGGTAAAGAACACCGTTTTGCTGGATCCAGAATTAAAGAAATTGGCGCTAAGCACCTTTTTATTTGCAATTCTGTTTTATTTTAGCTTTAATGATTTCAACCAACTAACCTAACAAAAAATTAAATTTTGGAACAACCAATTAGAATTCTTATAGTAGAGGACAACGTAATTATTGCAGACGACATGCAGTCCATGTTGGAGGAAATTGGTTACGAGATCGTAGATAATGTTATTGTTTATGAACAAGCTGTAGAGGTATTAAAGAATAATGAAGTAGATCTAGTGCTTATAGATATTATCTTGGCTTCGGATAAAACCGGAATAGACCTAGGTAAACACATTAGGGAAAACTATAATATTCCATTTATTTTTGTCACTTCCAACTCGGACAGAGCTACTGTAGAAAATGCGAAGAGCGTTAAGCCTAATGGCTATCTTGTAAAACCCTTTGAACAACAGGATCTTTACACCTCTATTGAAATTGCCTTATCCAATTTTATCTCAGTGGTAAAAAAGGGAGAGGAATCCCAGGAAGAAGAGGATGATAAATTAATGGCGAACAAGGTTTTGAAGGATTCTATTTTTGTTAAAAAACAACATTTATATTATCGGATCCAGTTTGGAGATATTCAATTTATAAAGGCCGATAATGTTTACTTAGAAGTAAATACTGTAGATAAAAAGTTTTTGGTACGGTCACCGCTTAAGGACTATTTGGAGAAATTGCCTCAAAATAAATTTTATAGGGCGCATAAATCCTATATTGTAAATGTGGACCATATTGATGCGATAAACTCAAAAGATATTCTGATAAACGAAACGTTGATACCTATATCAAAGGAGTTTAAGTTATTTATAATTTCGGCAATGAATTCATAAATACTATTTATCGAAAGGAATAAAAAACAAAAAAGGTGCCATTTGGCACCTTTTTTTACTGAAGCTCTGATTTTTTTGCCTTCGATTATAAAAATGCAAACAGATTCATAACTACCTGTTCATTTAATCTATTTAATAATGCAAGTATCATGACAGGCCTTTTAGAGGCATAGCTGAGCGCTTTTGCCTAATGGATTAGTTCGGAAGGAGGGGGTATTTCTTTTAATTCTTTCAATAGGACCATTGGTAAGGGGGCATTTTGTACATAAATTTTTGGATTGGTTGGTGGGTTATGATTGCTGGAACATAATTGCGCTTGGCAGGAAGCAGAAAAAATTAGATCTAATTTCTCGTGTACTTTTACACATGCTGGTCTAATAGAATGGTATTCCCGTCGGGGTCTACCACCACAATACTGGCCGGACCACTTGTGTTTTCCCCTGTCTTTTGCACCAACTGGACTCCTTTTTTTAGCAGATCTTTTTCAATTTTCCTAACATCGGCAAATGAATCTAATTTGTAAGCATTTTCATCCCAGCCAGGATTAAAGGTCAGTATATTGTTTTCGAACATTCCCTGAAATAATCCGATCAATGAATTACCGTTCTTCATAATTAGATAATTTTTTTCCAATACGCCTGCAAAGACGGAAAATCCTAAATTTTCATAAAATAATCTTGAAGCGTTAATGTCCTTGACATTCAAACTTACCGAAAATGCACCTAGTTCCATATGTGGTATTTTAAATAAATATATTCTAAGTTACGCATTTTTTAAGCTATTGAATTAACCACCTTATACTTTTGGAATATGCAATCAAAAGAAATTTTACGTTTGTTGCTTATTTATAAACTCGATATTCATAAATGCTAAGAATATCAATTCATTTGAGCCCTAGTCTTCATGGCAATAGGTTGAAAATTAATAGGTAGAGGTCATATCACTATCTACACATATAATGAAATCTGCCTTCTTAAGATGGTCTGGTAATAGTTTCTTTAGGTTGTCCTGAGATACGGTACTTAGGGTAACATAATTCAGGCTGGCATTATCCCTTTTAAGGTACCAAAGGATGCCCTCGTAGAAGTCTGAATGGTAGGCACCGTTGAAATGTAAAAAAAGTTGGTTTTGCTTATGGTTTTTTAAAATAAAGTAGGCCATGGTAGCGTCTTTTATAGCCTGTGCCATTATTAGTTTAGGGCTCCCATGATCTCCCATCATGGAAAGAATATTTTTGTAAGTTGGCAATTCGCTGTCAAACGGGATGGGTAGTGGTGCAATCCATGATTTTTCATCTGAATTAAGGGAGTCTAGAATGGAAAAACCATTTTTATAGACAAGGTTGGCATATCTTCTTGGAACATTGGTAGCGATAAATGGCAGCTTATTTGTTTTAGCAAAATCTACTAGGGGTGCATAATCCGTTTTATAATTGGGCCAGAGTCGCGCCATGGAATCCAATCCTTTATACGTGATTTCTTCATTTAAATATTTGTTTAGGGGGATCTGGTCATCCGCTTCAAACATTTCTGCTCCTAGAATAAGAGACCTCTGGCTACTTAATTCCGTGGTCACCTTAAGTTGCAACCAATGGGCAATAGGGTTGTCGTGCAATTCACCGAACAACACAACATCGGCCTTGGCTAGTTTACGTACCATTTTAGAATAGGAAACCTTTTTGCCCTTGGAATTGTAAAGTACATAGGGCTTCATCTGACCAAATACATTACTACACAATAGGAGTAGGGACAAAATGAGTATAGATTTAGGCATATTATTCTTGTTTAGATAGCATTAATAAAGAATTGAAATTATTTTAAATATGGAGATTATTGAAAAAAAATAGTCCTTAATTATGGAATATTATGCTATCCTATACAGTGAAAATAATTTAAAGAGAAGAGAATGTTACTTTTTCACGAAATAGCGTAGCATGGTGGAGTTTTCCAACATGGTAGGGATTAATTCGCTAATGGTGGGATGAATATGAATAGCATCACGCACGGTTTGATAGGACGACCCGGCATACATTTGATCAATTATGGTATGGATATATTCATCGGCACCGGCACCAATAAATGTGGCCCCTAATATGGAGTCTGTATCCACTTCAAGAAATATTTTTAATTTTCCTTTGGTCTCTCCCATTTCTTTGGCTCGGGCAATTTTACTCATAGGAATTTCTGACACTTTGGCAATTAGACCTTTTTTCTGAATATCTTTTTGGTTCATCCCTACACGAGCAAGCGGAGGATCAATAAAAGCAGCATAACAGGTAAATCTATCCGAAAGAAAACGTTTTTGATCTAGGAACAATTGGGAGTTTACAATCTGAAAATCATTATAGGCAGTATGAGTAAAGGCTCCTTCCCCGTTACAGTCGCCCAAAGCCCATATATGGTCTACCGAAGTGAGAAGGGTATCATCTACTTTTATATACCCATGCTTGGTTAGCTTAATCCCGGTGTTTTCTAGGCCCATATAGTCGGTGTTTGGGGTGCGACCTGTAGCTAAAAGTAAATGGGACGCCTTAAGTTTTTGGGAGTTATCATCGCAATTGAACGTTGCCTCTATATGGTCATTCTTTTTTTTCGCCCCAATACAATCCGATTTCAATTTTATCTCCACCCCACTATCTTCCATAATTTCGGCAATGAGATCCGAAATATCCCCATCTTCCTTTTTTAATAATTCTCCTCCCTTTTCTAGAATGGTGACTTTACTGCCAAATCGCCTGAACATTTGTCCAAACTCTAATCCAATATATCCCCCACCTACTATTACAAGGTGCTCTGGAATCTCCTCTAATTCCAAAATACTTTCATTGGTAAGATAGGGTACATCCTTAAAACCATTTGGAATGTAGGGTCTTGCTCCAACATTTATATAAATTTTATCCGCGGTATGCTGGTCGCCATTTACTTCAATGGTATGGTTGTTCACAAAGCTTGCCTTACCACGAATTAGGGTGATGGACTTATTTTCGGTCAGCATCTTTTCCAATCCATTACGGGAATCCTGTACTATGCCATCTTTACGCTGTTTTATTTTTTTTAGGTCTATAAGTACGTCCCCTTTGATCGTCACTCCTAGTTCACTGCTATTGCCAGCAATAAATGCACGTCTGGCAGAAGCTACATAGGACTTGGTGGGGGTGCAACCTACATTTACACAGGTACCCCCCAAATGATCTTTTTCAATAATTGCAATTTTCTGGCCGTGTTCCGCCAAACTTTGGGCTAAGGGAGGTCCCGCTTGCCCAGTTCCTATAATAATGGCATCAAAATTCATGGGTTATTGATTTACTCTTAAAATATCGTTTGTGGCTCCTAAACAGATCGGGTTTTTAGGATAGCATAAAAATCATCTCTTTTCACTCACCCTTAAATTTAATGATTAAATTTTACAGAAGTACTCATCTTTAAGGAAATTTCTATCTAATAATTATTAAATACCGTTTCTAAAGGGTTTCCATTTCAACCGTTTTTGTAAGTGCTTTGTCAGAGTCAATGGTAAGAGCCGTTCCAGATGAAGCGAAATATAATCTAGGGCTCGGTGCCGAAAAACCCGAAAAAAATACTATATTTTATCCTTTATTTCTCGAACAAATCCAAAGTTTATAGAATGTTGGTGGTCAACATTATGGTTGCATGAGTGATAGTAAATAGGATAAAAAAACACAACCCATACCAATTGGCACAGGTTGTTTGTTTAAATACATTTCATCAAGGAGGAGTGGGCCTTACCAATTCTTTATTTCCTCTTCCAATTCTTCCCTTTTTTTACCGGTTTTTTCCTGTAATCTCCCCATCATTTCATCAAATTTACCTTCGGCATAGGTAAGGTCATTATCGGTAAGATCACCGTATTTTTGTTTAAACTTACCTTTCACTTGTTTCCATTTTCCTTCTAACTGATCGCTGTTCATAGTGTCTTATATTTTGCCCAACCTACGAAGGTCGAGCAGGTTAATAATTATTTTAATTATAATCTTATATCTAAATTAATTATTATCCCTTGTATTAAATATCTCTAAAAAAATCATTTTTAACGCAAAACATCCATCATGTTTACTTTTTATGCTGGGAAAGGTAAAATGGACTAAAATGCTATTTAAAGTATTTTTTTAAAGAACACAGGGGGGTGCCCATACCTTACTACTAATTCCTTATCTATTGTTGTGGGAAAACTTAATTGAGGGAAATTTGACTAAATGTAGTTTTGGAAGTTGTGGATCTACAATTTAAACCTCTGTATGGCTTCCCATTATTGCGAACAGCAATATTACCTTAGAAATCAAGTAATATGTGTGCAATCTGAACATTCAAAACAGCTTGCACTTCTGTTGGTCCAATCTAATTTAAAAAACGTGGCTACGGCCAAATTTAATTAGGCCCTTCTTGTCCAAAATAAATTATTGCTACAAATGAGACATTTTAAGGAATTCCCTGCTACTTCTACTGTTTGAGGTTCTTTTTTATAAATAGGAGCATAGTAATTTCACGCTTTCTGGAATAGTTAATCTAATCCTAATAACGCTATTATAGTTCTGTCTTCGGAATATTTTGTTTAAAAAAAGTTGATTTAACTATTATTTTCGGGAAGATAAATATCAAAGGTAGCACCTATGCCCAATTCCCCAGACGCCGTAATAACACCATGGTGGTTTTCTATAATCCGTTTTATGATGGCAAGCCCTATCCCTGTTCCTTGATATTCGTTTCTTCCATGAAGACGTTGGAACAGTTCAAATATTTTTTCGCTGTATTGTTGGTCAAATCCAATTCCATTGTCGGAAATGGAAATATGGCAATAGCTTTTATGGTTCAATAATTTATTATTTTCAAAGGAATTCGCCTTTACAATCCTGGCGTTTATAGTAATACGTAGGGGTTCTTCAGATTTTGAAAACTTAAGGGAATTACTGATCAGATTATAAAACACTTGTTGAATTTGGAAAGGGATAATGTTCGCCGTACAGCTAGACTGGATATCTATGGTTGCGTTTTGCAGCAGCAGCTCTTCGGCTAGATCTTCTTCTACTTGTACAATAATACTGTCTAGCTCTACTTTTTTAAAATCCCCCTCTAGGTTATGGGTTCGGGAATAGGCAAGCAGATCTTCAATAAGCGCTTGCATACGTTCGGCCGATAGCTGCATCCGTTTAAAGAGGTCTAGGCCATAATCTGATAGGACGTCAGCTTCCCTTTCGGCTATCCGCGAGGCAAAGGTCTGAATCTTTCTTAAGGGCTCCTGTAGATCATGGCTAGAGATATACGCAAAGGACTGGAGCTCTTTGTTCATTTTCTGAAGCTCTTCATTTTTATGTTCAAGTTCTGCTTTTTTATCCATGAGGGCGTCATCGGCGATTTTTTTCGCCGTTAGATCCCGGGTGACTTTGGAATAACCTATCACCTCATTATTCTTACCATGGACCGCTGTAATTACCACACTCGCCCAAAACAAGGAGTTGTCTTTCCGTACACGCCAACCTTCCTGAACCGCCTGATCATTCTTTATGGCTCTCCGCAATAATTTACCGGGAAGCCCCTTCTTCTTATCCTCTACGGTATAAAAGTTAGAAAAATTCTTTCCTATAATTTCGTCGGCTTTATACCCCTTGATCTTTTCTGCACCAGCATTCCAATTTTCTACAATACCCTCTCGGTTTAAATATAAAATGGCGTAATCTTGTACTTCCTCTACCATTAAATGATAGCGCTGTTCACTTTTTTGAAGCGACTCGTTCAACTTCAATAGCTCTGATGTGCGTTCCTCAACCTGTTTCTCCAGCTCGTCGCGGAACATTTTTTGATCCTGAATATCCGTACTGGTACCTACCCACATTTGAATTTTTCCGTTTTCGTTCCTTTGGGGTTTTGCGCGACTCAATTGCCATCTGTATTTTCCATCATGTCGGCGAAAGCGATGCTCAAATAAAAAATCTGTGCCCGAGGAGATGGATTCCATCCATGTTTTAATGTTTTTTTCCCGCTCATCGGGATGAACAATTTGAATCCAACTATCCATTTCTATTTGTTCTGGCGTTAGCCCCGAATACTTATAAACAGATTGGTTAAAATAATTTATAACCCCATTAGGGTCTGCAATCCAAATGAATTGGGGCATGGAGTCTGCAAGTAATCGAAATTTTTTCTCACTCTCCTCAAGTTTTTGTTGTGCTTCAACATGCTCCGTAATATCTGTATTGCTTCCAAACCAATTGGATATAGTGCCTTCTTCATTTTTAACAGGTATCACCCTAGTAAGAAACTGTCTATAGGTATTATCAGCCCCTTTAATTGGAAATACCATTTCGAACTTTTGTCCGTGATCTAATGACTTCTGCCATTTATCTGATACGGAAGATAAAAACTTAGGGTCCACAACTCTTTTCCAACCCCATCCTTCCAATTCTTCATGTGTTAAACCTGTATACTCTATCCATTTTTCATTGTACCAGTAAACCGAGCCATTAGCATTGGCCATCAAAGCTAAATTAGGAATGTTATCTGCCATGGTGTGCAGACGAATTTCACTATCTATAATTTTTTGTTTGGCAGTAATCTGGTTGGTAATATCGATAAGGGTATTTATTACTCCGGTAATTTCTCCCCCACTATTATATAGGGGTTTTGGATAGGGAATAAAATGTCGTTTGGTACCATCGGGTCGCAGTACCACCAATTCTGGGTTCAATATTTCCCCTCCCTTTAACGCTATGGTCATTGGGAGCTCTTCCAATAACACAGGTTTACCCTCTGGAGTGAAAATTTTCCACGATCTACACCATAAATCCTTTCCAATTTTAGGAGTATGTCCCCAGAGTTTAACTGCCGCTTCATTATAGAGCTGTATATACCCCTCTGCATCACAAGTATACACGGCTACCGGTAAACCATATATAAGGGCTTTATACTTGGTCTCGTTATGAGTTGAATTCATATCAATTGCGTATTAGGGTTGAATTAGGAAAGCTTCCTTTTTAGGCTGTAACCCTGTGGTCGTATTAATTAAGGAGACAGCCTTTTTAATAACATCTTTTAGCTTTGAAAAAGCGGCTGGTTTTCGAATATAGTACAGAGCTCCTTGGTTGTAAAGTTCATCCATTACCTCAGGATTTGAGGAGGTAGAATAGATTATTACCGGCAATTGCTTCAACATATCATTTTGCTTTAATTCGATCAGACATTCAAAACCAGATTTGCACGGCATATTCAGGTCCAGAAAAATAAGTTGTGGAAGATTGGTTAGATTACTTTCAAGATAATTCATCAAGGCTTCCCCATTGTTCACTGTTTTTAAGGAGACGGCTAAGGAAAGTTCATCCAGGGCATCTTGAAAAAACATGCAATCGTCTTCATCATCATCGGCAAGCATAATAAATAAATGGTCGGCGGTCATTGTATCTATAGTTTAGAGTTACTTTAAGATATCGTGGAAAAGCGCATAAATTATCGGGTTTGATAAAGATAAGTAAATAAAAGAGGTTTTATCTTATTTTCCAAAGAGTGGCGATAAAAAATTACTCCTTATTATAGTGCTGTTATTTGTTCAATTTTAAAGGCATATCCTAATTCTGCAATTACTATGTTTTACGGCTAAACTATATGAATTGCCTCAGATATTGTTGTTGTAATTTTCTATTCACTATCTATGCTAATCGACATATTGGTCCATATTTCTTCATTCTAATATTCTACTCTCGCATATCATAGCACCTATTAGCTGCTGGTAAAATGGGTTCTAGGTTAGTGGTGGTTAAAGAAAATCGTTCAATAAATAAATTGTGAATATCTATTGTGATATTTCCCTACAATCCCTTTTATTACCTATATATTTGGCATCCTAAAAAATAAACTATGAGCGTAACTTGGTACGAATGCAAGGTAAAATACAGAAAGACACACGATACTGGAGAAATTAAAGTAACAACGGAAGCCTACCTCTTGGATGCCATTTCCTATACGGAGGCAGAATCTAGGATCAACGAAGAAATGGCCGCTTATACTAGCGAAGAATTCCTAATTACTACGATTAAGGTAGCGAATTTCTCGGAAGTACATCCCTATGAGAATTCCGATCGTTGGTTCCGATCAAAGGTTTCTTTGATTGCCTTTGATGAAGAAAGTGGTAAGGAAAGAAAGACCAATTTGTATATGTTGGTTCAGGCAAATGACGTAAAAGAAGCTTATGATAATACTATTACCGCTATGAAAGGCACAACGGGCGACTATACTATTCCTGCAATTTCCGAATCTCCTATAATAGATGTATTTCCCTACTTTACCGGAGAAGAAGAACAGTTAGAGAAATTTAATGCCATTGAAAAATCCGAACCCGAAATGGAAAACACTTTGGAAGAAAGCGATAACATATAATCCCTTAAACCCCGATGCCAGCATCGGGGTTTTCTATTAGCTCAGCAAACTGAACCCCTTATAAATAAAGTTTAGGGTTAGTTTTTCGCCATTAATCGACTTCAAAGTTGATTTTAAATCTTTCGGAAATCTTCAATTAATTAACCTACCCACTACAACTGAGGTATTAGTTGATCTACTAAATATATCGCTACGTACAGGATATTTAATTGTTCGGAAAATTAACTCGTTTCCTAATTTTGTCTTTATATTTAGGGCGTTCGGGCGGGCTATCCGTTTCAATTCCCCATCCGATGGAATGGGGGATTTACACTACTATCCCTAACGCAAACAGTTTATAATTAGCAATCTTCCTTAAAAAATGAAGCCACAACTTTCCAATGCTACCTTATATCTAATGAGTGTTTCGGCCGGACTAGTAGTAGCCAATCTTTATTACAACCAGCCGTTGTTACATCAAATTTCCGAATCTTTTGGGATATCGGATTCTGCGGTCAGCAACGTGGCACTCGCTACGCAATTGGGTTACGCATTTGGGTTGCTTTTTATTATTCCATTGGGAGATATGGTGTCCAATAAAAAAATATTACAGTATGATTTTCTGTTAATGATCATCTCCCTGTTGGCGGCTGCAGTGTCTAACTCCCTTTTTTTGCTGATCACAAGTAGTTTTTTTATAGGGCTTACCTCTACGCTCCCACAATTATTTGTGCCCATGGCAGCAGAACTCAGTGATGATAATGGGCGGGGACGTGCTATTGGAATCGTAATGAGCGGACTTTTAATCGGTATTTTAGGGAGTAGGGTAATCAGCGGCTTGGTAGGTGAACAATTTGGATGGCGGGTAATGTATTATGTGGCAGCGGGAATGATGCTATTACTTTTTATACTGCTCAGGTTTAAATTACCTAAAATAACTCCCAAATACCAAGGAAATTATGTGGACCTTATTAAATCGCTCTGGTTTTATTTTAAGACGGAACCTTCCTTAAGGTTGGCAGCTCTTAGAGGAGCATTGGGTTTTGCAGGCTTAAGTGCGTTCTGGACAACCTTGGTATTCCTTATGGAAGATTCCTTTGGTTACGGAAGTGGGGTTACGGGAACCTTTGGTCTGGTAGGTATAGTTGGTGCGCTTGCGGCGACTGTGGTAGGGAAAATGAGCAATAGGGTAAGCGGGAACAAGATCATTTTTTTTTCAAGTATTTTACTGATTATCTCTTGGGGGATTTTCCTGTTTTCTACCTATTCCCTTGTAGGGTTGATTATAGGGGTTATATTGGTAGACCTTGGATTGCAAGCCTTGCATATAATCAATCAAAATATTATCTTTTCTAAGAATCCAGAGGCCCGAAACCGTGTAAATACCGTCTATATGGTGGCATTTTTTATGGGCGGTGCACTGGGTACCACACTGGGGGCAATGGCATGGGAGTATTATGGATGGATAGGTGTTTCTGCTCTGGGAGGGGTATTCTCTATTGGTGTTTTAGCGGTGCATGTTTTTGCAAAACACAAAACGCCTTAGACAAGGGTTGGTGAGTAATGTAACATGTTTCCCCTTATAGGAAGGTAATTGGACTCCCATAGATAGGTTTTTGCTAAAGGCCTCACCGGCGGAATCGTATAATCTCCCCGGTTAAATCTGGAGGCAATTCATAGATAATTGAAGAGATTAAATTGCCAGAGGCCTAAGACTGTGGGCCTATTGGCAGAAGGATATAGTAGGTTTTAGCCTAACCATTGGAGCAGTGCAAAATTGGACTTATTTACGAAGTCCCAAGGTTAATTAAACACTAACACAATAATTAAACGCAATTAAACATGGATATATCTCAGGAATCACTTTCGAATAGCGATCTTAAACATCTGGCACATTGCTTAGCTTTAGCGGAAGAAGCAGTAAAGGCGGGGGACGAACCCTTTGGGTCCATTTTGGTGAACCAAAATAATGAGGTAATTGCAACGGCACGAAATAGGGTGAACCAATTAAACAATCTGGCACATCCCGAAATAGAACTTGCCCATTGGGCAGCAGACCATTTGTCCCCCGAAGAACGTAAAACAACCACCATGTACACTAGTGGGGAACATTGTCCAATGTGTTCCGCCGCCCACGGATGGGTAGGCTTGGGGGGAATTGTATACTTGAGTTCCGCAAAACAATTAAGGGAATGGTTGCAGGAAATAGATGTGCCTGCTGCTCCTATTCACTTCTATCCAATACAGGATATTGTGCCAAATATTCAAGTAAAAGGTCCGGGAAGTGGGGAGCTCTTGCAAGGCATCAAAGCGCTGCACAGAAAGTTCCATACCAAGCATTCCAAAACAAATAAAGGTTAATTGCAAATAGGATGTTTCTAATGACTAGGGGAAGGTAAAGGCGGCATTCCTGAAAGAAGAAACGGAAAATAGACCTGTTGGGTTATCCAAAGTTCGATAGGTCTATTTGCCTATTGTTTTTACTGTAAAATATAGAATGTTCACAGCAAAGGAAGTTTTTTTTACAGCTATTAATTACAACGACTGCAATTGGACTCGCCTACCAATTTGCCTTCATGGTTCAAGTTAAACTTACAGCACTCTTTAAAGTTCATAATCAGAATGGCTTTAGCGCGTCTTACTCTTGCCTTAACATTGGCCAAACTGATGCCAATTTCGGAGGCTGCTTCTTTTTGTTTCATTCCATTTATATAGACCAATGTCATTACCGTTCTATATTCCTGAGGAAGGTCAGTTATAAAGTGATCAAAACAGCAAAAATCTGAATAATTTTCAGTTTGGATGATAGGTGCGGAATTAAAGTCCTCTACTTTTTTAGTCGAGTTGTTAAAGTGATTGTAAATTTCATTCCTGACAATCTGAAATGCCCAAGCCTTTACTTTTTCCTGATTTTTTAATTGATCAATATTTTGATGAATCTTTAAAAAGGAATTTTGCATTATTTCATTAGTCGCATCTCGATCTTGTACTTTTTTTAGTATAAAAAAGTACATTTGACCGTTAAACTTGTTCCATATCGTGACAGTGTCCATTTTCGCTTTTAGAATGTTTAAGGTCGACCCAAAGGCCAACCTTTTTTCTTAACAACAATCGCACTTGTTGCATTCGCATTTGTCACAAGGGCAGTTGTTTTTTAAACAGTTCCCACAATTGCACTTGGTACAATCACAATCGGTGCATTTACAATTATTCATAGCCTTACTTTTTTAAGTTCTATATGGAGACTATTAATCTTATAATAAGATACAAAATTTCTACATTATTTTTTCTGACCCGGATATGTTAGCCTTGAAAGGTCCATGCAATAAACCGACTCTTTTTATTGCCTTGGTCCATTTGGATCACCTTAACTGTAGAAGGTAGGGTTTTATTAACGGCTCTTTTAATATCTTTTAAGTTTTCTTTTTGGGATATTAAAGAGGTAAACCAATGTATTTGATCCTTAAATTGAACACTTTCTACTGCCATTTTTTTTATAAATGCTGTTTCTCCGCCCTTGTACCACAATTCGTTGGAGAGTCCGCCGAAATTTTGAGAATCAGCTTCTGTAAGTCCAAGGTTATGGACCTTGCGCTTATTTTTCTGTTGCGCATCTGAACTATTTTTAAAGAAGGGAGGGTTACAGACCACCACATCAAAAGCATCATTTGAGAGTACAATATGCTCCAATATACTATTCTTGAAGGGTTGATGGCGTAATGTTATTTTTTTCAAAACCTCGTTTTTCCTTATGAGCTGTTGGGCATTTTTTAGAGAATCCAAATCTACCTCGCTCCCAGTACATTCCCAATCAAAATGACGGCATGCTAAAATGGGATAGATTAAGTTGGCTCCGGTACCGATGTCCAATAAATGAATATTTCTTTTGGGGATGAGGTCTGCTATGTGCAACAGATAATCTAACCTGCCTGGGATAGGGGGACAAAGATTTTTTTCCGGAATGTCCCAATAAGTAAGCCCGTAATGGAATTTTAATAAGGCGGTATTTAACGCCTTTACAGCTTCTTTGTCACCAAATTTTATAGTCTTGGTGCCATAATCGTTTACAAAAACAAAATCCCCCAGAATAGGATGATGTAAAATTAACCTTTCAAAATCATAATCTTTTATAAACGGATTTTTTGAATGCATGGATTGTATTACTTGTGACTAATAAAGATTGGTTAAGATAATTGGAGTTTCTATATTCCCCAATTCTTTAACCTGTTTATATATGACCAATTTCAATACCGTAATCCCTAGCTCTTTTATGTTGGGAAAATATAGTTAGTTAAGTCAATAAAAAGACCCATACATGTAGCCATTTCGTTGTTTTAAGACCACTGAATTAGGTTGAATACTGCTTCTCTGAATTCGACTTCAATGTTACAAAAAAATATAGGTTACCCATATTTTATTTCTCCTTTATTAACCTTTCCCATAATAGGAATTCTATTTAGGTAGGGACTACTGTAAAGCTCCTAGAAATTTTATAAAAAAAATGGATAGGAGCTGGAATTATAAGGTGGTTTAATCTGTATCAAATTGAAAGTCATGTAAAGAAATGCATCAGGTTTGATGAATAGGTGAATTTCACGGGGAATAGTTGGAAAATCACCCTATTATTAGTATACTATTCGCTTTAAAATTTTACCAAACTATTAAAAACAGTCTATGAACCGTATTACCTACAACTTATCTGAGGCCATTTATCTTCCTACGTCTTCTAGGTATAAGGATTCCACTAGAGGTTATCAGAAGTTCATTCCCCTAAATCACCGCGATACCTAGATTTCACACTTTAAATTGTTTTTCAGTCCTTTCTATTCGCTAATAAGAAGGGCATTACCTATTTCATTAAATTGATAAAGATATATGTCAGTAAAAGTAACAAGAAAAGAAAAGTCTTCAAAATTTTTGGGATTGGTGGTCAACAAGACCGTCTTTTTTGGGGCCACTTTAATCCTTATAGCCAGTGTAGTGTTTACTTTAATTTTTGAGAAGGAGGCAGATTATTATTTTGGAATTGCGCAAAGTTATGTTTCCGCGCATGGGGGATGGATCTATACCTTATCGGCCAATCTGTTCATTATATTTTGCCTGTACATGGCTTTAGGTAAATTTGGAAATATCCGTATTGGGGGTAAAAGTGCCAAACCAGAATTTAGTGTCTGGGCTTGGTTTGCCATGTTGTTCAGTGCGGGGATAGGAAACGGATTGGTATTATTTAGTATCGCGGATCCGGTGCGCGATTTTTTAAACCCACCTCGATTAGCAGGGCAGGAACCGGCAATTATTGCTCAAGAAGCTATTAATTTCTCGTTTCTTCATCACGGAATTCACGGTTGGGCCATTTATTCGGTTGTGGGATTATCCTTGGCCTATTTTACCTTTAACCGAAAAATGCCACTTACCCTACGTTCTGCCTTCTATCCACTATTGGGAAATAGGATTTATGGATGGATGGGAGATGTAATCGATATAATGGCGGTTATCACCACCCTATTCGGATTGGCCACTACTATAGGCTTTGGAGTAGGACAGATCAACTCTGGGCTCACCCATGTTTTTGGTGTCCCAAGTTCCCTATTTTATCAAATACTCATTATTGTTGCGGTTACTCTTGCAGCCACCATATCGGCATTTAGTGGGGTAGATAAGGGGGTTCAAATGCTTAGTAAACTAAATGTTAGAGTCGCTTCAGCCATCTTTCTACTCGTCCTTATTTTGGGTCCAACGACCTTTATTTTAAAATCCTATATCCAAAATATAGGGAGTTATCTTACCAATTTTGTGGATATGGCCACTTGGACGGAAGCGCTAAGGGGAACCGATTGGCAGAAAACGAGAACCATTATGTATTGGGGATGGTGGATTTCCTGGTCGCCTTTCGTAGGTACGTTCATCGCTAGGATCTCTAAGGGAAGAACCATAAAAGAATTTATCCTTTGTGTGTTGATACTACCGGCTTTGGTCACATTCCTTTGGTTTAGTGCCTTCGGAGGGACTACTATGCGCGACATTCTTATGGGAGATACGGCAATGATCGCTGCGGTAAACGATAATATTTCGACCGCTTTATACGTGTTTTTTGAAAAATTTCCTTTCCACATGTTACTGAAGGTTTTGGGAGTAGTGTTGATCGGTAGTTTTATAATTACTTCGGCAGACTCGGGTGCCTTGGTCGTAGATAGCATTATTTCTGGCGGAAAACTGAAGACCCCTCGATTTCAACGGGTGATTTGGGCCATGGCTACCGGGGTCATAGCAGCAGTACTTATGTATGGCGGTGGACTAAATGCCCTGCAGACTGCGGTTACCATTTCTGGGCTCCCTTTTGCCATATTACTCATAATGATGTGCTTTTCGCTCTTTACCGGTATGAAGGAAGACCATGAAAAAGAGGAACGGGAACAAAAACTGCTGGAAAAGGAAACCTATAGGAAAAACATTCTTCAATTGGTAAATAAGGAACGTGAAGCACGAAACTTGGTTGCAACTGAACTAAAAGAAGAAAAATCAACATTAACCGATAATAAATAGGAAATGACGAAGAAGATACGATTGGATAATGAATTGAACCTTATAGTAGCCTTAGATTTAACCCGGATGGATCCTATTCTATTAAAGTATGTTAGTTTTTTAAGTACTATATGGAAGGTAAAACATCTCTACTTTGTCCATAATATAAAACAATCCAAACTGTACAACCTATACGAGGATTTTTTAAAGGACTGCATTACAATTGAAGATATAGTGGAGCGGGAGTTGGAGCGTTCTATAGAAGAAAACTATAATGGGAAATCATCCTACACCTTAATCATCACCACGGATGATTATACAGAGAGCATTCTGGGGCATTTGTCTAAGGAATATCGTATAGATGTTGTGATAACGGGAAATAAGGACGAGTTGCAAGGTACAGGAGCGGTACCCCAAAAATTGGTGCGCATGTTGAACGCGAATTTACTATTGGTACCTGAGGATGCCAAGCATCGGTTGCAAAAGGTGTTGGTTCCAATCGACTTCAGTTCCGATTCCGCAAAGGCATTTTCGGCCGCTGAAAGTTTGGTAACTGGTGATAATGGAGAAATCCAAGCCTTACATGTGTACAATATTCCCTCATTTTATTTTCCCTATATTGATACTGAAGAAGCGAAGGACAAAACGAAAGCGCATTTGCATTCTAGATTCCAACAATATCGCAAAAAATATCGTCTTCCGGAAAATATTAATTTTAAACATATAGATAGGGAAGATTTCTCTGTAGGAGAGGTCATAGAACAACAGGCGGAGAAGGGTGAATTTGATATTATTCTGCTATCCGCTAGGGGAGGGAACAATATTACTTCCCTTTTTATTGGCAGTATAACCAACGATCTATTGTTGAGGAATCGGAATATGCCCCTGCTGGTTGTGAAATAAGATGTAGTAGTAAGCCGGCCAATGTTTAGTGGTTTTACCAGAGGATGAACAGTTAACATAAGTTTATTGATTTTTTCAATTGAATATAAGCTGATTGAATATCTTTGCACTCCATTATTACACAAGCTTGTCTAATAGTGATAATCTCTATTTTTTCAGTATTATGGAACAATTTTTTTATGATAATTTCGGCGTAAGTGAGAATGTTTTAAACTACTTAATTATTCCTTTTTTAATATTTTTGGCGAGAATCGGGGATGTTTCAATTTCTACTATCCGAATCATTTTTGTGATGAGTGGAAAGAAAAATATTGCTCCCATTTTGGGTTTTTTCGAAGCCCTTATCTGGCTTTTGGCAATAGGGCAGATAATTGAAAATATAGATAACCCTATGTCCTATTTCGCCTATGCTGGTGGTTTTGCTGTTGGAACCTATGTAGGCATGTATATTGAGGAAAGACTTGCCTTAGGCCGTGTTGTGTTACGACTAATTACCAAGGAGCGGGTTCAGGAATTACTGACCTTTTTCAACGATAATGACTATCGTTATTCCATGTTGGATGCTGAAGGGAAAACAGGAAAAGTTAATGTGGTCTTTTTAGTCTTAAAAAGAGAGCATCTTAATCATTTGACTGATGCCATCAATAAATATCACCCTAATGCATTCTATACCATAGAGGGAGTGAAAATGGTAAACGAAGCCAATTTGTCCGAGGAAGGCCGAAGAGGTATCGGTTTAAGGTGGTTGCAGTTAAAACGGAAATAAGCTTTGGGGAGTGTATTGTGGGTTGGAATTGGGCATTGTTATCTATTTTAGAATTATTACCTAAAATTTCGGGAATGGTATCTAAATGTATTCCAATACCACACAATACCCATTTTGGGTTGTAAAAACGACAACACCTCTAGTGGTCAAAGCCAAATTATATCGCTATGCTTTACTATTGGAAAGGGGGGTGTCTAAAATGTTTTTAGTCTCATTCTCAATCTTCCTTAGAGTATTATAATTCACAGCCTTGTCTGGTAAAAAGTTCATATATTTTTTTTCGATCGCTACTAAAATTTCATTTTCCGACTTCCTTGCTGTAAGTATGGAATTTATAAATTTCCTGTTGATCTGAACCTTTATATTGTCGTCCGTTTTTTCCAGAACTTGTAGCTTTTCGAATGGAGTTTCTATCATTTGATTAATGCTAGTCCAATTCTCCTTATTGTTCTTAATTTTTAAAATATGTTTGGATTCAAGGAAATCCACCATACCCATGTCGTCATACTTCTCATAATCGAACAAATTCCAAAACACAATCCCGAAGGAGAGTACCAATCCTGAAATTACGGGATAAACCCAATTATGGAGGTCAAATCCGTTTATTAATACCCAAAAGGAAAGTCCGATAGGCAAGAGCACAATGGTCTTTCCAATTATTTTTAATATTTTATTTTTCATTCTTTATGCCCTTAATGCCTTCTCCTCTAAAGATTCAAAACTAAACTAAAAAACTTCATTTCATCAAAATAACAGGGCTTGGTATTCCATAACTTTACCAGGAAGTTAGTTCTTAGAATGCATTGTTTGGCTGATTACTGTGTTCTATGGTAGCATTAAACCCCTTAACTGCTCCCATCCCTAGGTTAAATGGCCCTAATTGATGCATAGTGGGTAATTTTGCACCACTATCCATTACTTGCCACCCTTCCCAACTAGCCTCTAATCCACCTAGGGGAATAATTTTAACCCACATCTTAAAACTTTGTGGAATCCCCTTGGGGTCCAACGTCCATAAATACGAATCCCCAGGGGTATCTCCTCCGCTGGTATAGGTAACCAATAAGCCCTGTGATCCATTCTCCAAAGGCACTAGACTTCGTTGTGTACCAGTATCAAATACTTTGTATGGGGCCACCAACCAAAAGGAATCGTTGTTAAATTTAGTATGGGCCATTTTTATAGTTTTTAACCTTTCCGTTCCATTAAGTACAATGCCGTTTTTAATGGCCTTGCTTTTTGGAATATCTTTTAAATGAAGGGTAACTTGATGGTTTTTCCAACTTACATTAACAATTTGTTGTTGTTTGTCCCACATATAGTTATGACCTCCGCTGGCAAAGGACCATTCCAAAAAACGAGTGTTTTTATAAGCCTCATAATCTAGGGCGGTTAGCATTTTGTTAGCGAGGACATCTGCCTCCATGTTTGGGGTGACTTGCGGGCGTGACTCATGTAAAACAGCAAAGAGTATTGCTGCTACAGCTATTAAAAGTAGCACAAAGCCAAGAAACACTTTTCCTATTTTTTTTATCATAGCCAAAATACCTTAAAATCCAACTGCGGTATCATCCCCACGGTGGTCGGCTCCTCCTTCAAAACGGCCATCGGGCAGTACCATAATGGCATCTACCTTTCCTATTATAGGTGTGCGCTCCTCATTTATGATATATCCCTTGCTTTTTAGTTCCGTCAATAGTTCTGGAGAGAAACCTTGGGGTTCAAAAACTACATTATCTGGCATCCATTGGTGGTGAAAACGTGGGGCATCAACCGCGGCTTGCATACTCATATTAAATTCATACCCGTTCAATATCGTCTGTGCCACGGCAGTAATTATAGTAGATCCGCCCGGGGTACCCACTACCATCCAAAGTTTTCCTTTCTTTTCCACAATGGTTGGGGTCATACTGCTCAACATCCTTTTTTCGGGCATAATGCTATTGGCCTCGGCACCAATTAATCCAAACATATTTGGTACTCCTGGTTTGGCACTAAAATCGTCCATTTCATTGTTTAGGAAAAATCCAAGTTCATCCGAAAAAAGTTTGGAACCATAACCAGCGTTAATGGTAGTGGTGGCAGACACTGCATTACCAAAAGAATCTACGATAGAATAATGGGTAGTCTCATCACTCTCCACAATGGACACTTCTCCATGGGAGACCTCAGATGATTTTGTAGCCTTATCAAAACTAAAAGCTGCCATTCTCTGTTGTAAATACGAATCGCTCAACAACTCGTTCATCGGGAGATCCACAAAATCTGGATCTCCCAAATAATAATTTCGATCAGCATAGGCCCGCCTTGCCGCCTCTGTAAACAATTGGATGGTTTTGGCCGAGTTATGGCCGAATTTGGAAACCTCATAGGGTTCCATCATCTTTAAAATCTGTTGTATGGTAAAGCCACCGCTACTGGGCGGACTCATAGAAATGATTGTCAAATCTTTATACGTAAATTTTAGGGGATTACGCCATTTGGCCTCATAGCGTGCCAAATCTTCCACAGTTACATATCCACCTTTACTTTGAATAAAAGCACTCAATTTTTCGGCCACTTCCCCCTTGTAAAATCCGTCTTTACCTTCTTTGGCAATTTTTTTTAGGGTATTGGACAAGGCCTTGTATTTTATGGTGTCCCCTTCCTTAAAGGTCTTTGCAAAAAAGGTACTATCGCCATTTACCGCTATAAATTGCTCCCTGTAAGCCTCCAATCGTTCTTCCTGTTTTTGGGTGACTATAACTCCTTTTTCCGCCAAGGCAATTACGGGTGCCAACAACTCGTTTAGGGGCAAGGTTCCAAATTTTTTGTGTACTGCTATTACACCGGCTACGGTTCCCGGAACTCCTACCGCTGTTGCTCCCAAAGTGCTTTTTCCCGGAACAACATTCCCTAAAGAATCCAAGTACATGTCCTTATGCGCAGATAAAGGGGCTTTCTCCCGATAGTCCAAGCCTCCAACTTCCCCGTCAGCCATTCTGTATACCATAAATCCGCCTCCGCCAATATTTCCTGCAAAGGGATAGGCTACGGCAAGGGCCAATTCTGTTGCTACCATGGCATCAAAAGCATTCCCACCTTTTTGAAGAATGTCCGATCCAATTTTGGAAGCTTCCTCGCGTGCCGATACCACCATGGCATTTTCTGTCACCAATCCTTTTGGGACAGGAGAAGGTATATTCTTGCAATTGATAAATAGGATTATTCCAAATAGGAAACCAATTAACCGAATCATAGACTATTATTTTGCTGAAAAGATAGTCATATTCTCTTAAAATATAAATTCTATTAGTAGAATTGGACTTAAATCAATTCGTAAAATATAACCGATAGGTTTTAGGGGAATACTATAAACTACTTGGAGGAAAATCAGAAAAAGGCAGCCTGTGAAATGACCGCCTTTTTAGATTAATCGGCATCGCGATGTTCAAAATTGCTTAAAGAAATATAATGCCTGTCATGTTTGGAATCAGCAAATATATTATAGGAAGTAGGATAATACGAAGAGTGCTCATATTTGTCCGGTAATGGAAAATCACTACTAAAGGAAGCCATGCTATTTAAAAACTCCAAAGTGTCCATTGGTTCTAGGAATAGTACCTTCCCGTTATAGGAACCATACAAAAGGATATTCTGGAATACATAGTTGGGATCTATGACCCCTGGGGCGGAAAAAATGGACAAGGGTAACCAGTGTTTTCCCATTAATGGTTCTGCAGTTCCAGCTCCTGGCGGGGTAACATATCCATCGGGTATATAACCAGGAGGTGGATAGGTGTTGAATAATAGATCTGTTTCTGGTGACCAGGAGGGGATTGCCTCCCTTTCTGCTACCGAAACCATGACAAAATGAACATCAAAATGAGGAACATCAAAAGCACCTGGTGGTTCATGGCCTTCTGGATTCCAATTAAAAAACACATGATCAAAAGGAGTGTTTTCCATTGCTTTCTTGTGAAGTGGCAGTACCAAAGAGGTATGGCCTGGTCCGGAAGGCAACCCTGTAAGGGATTTGGCACTCATTTCAACACCCAATTCTTCTGGGGTTCCATCTTTTGCAATCCTAATCCATGACCGTACATGGCCATTTCCCAAGGATATTTGGGGGCCATAGTAGGTATTCGTTTTGTTGGCTTTTAAAACAGCCTTACCATTGATGGGTTCCAGCGCATCTCCTACTGTAGATTCCTTACTACAGCCTAGACTCATTAAGAGCAGCATACTTCCCACTCCCATGAATTTCAAATGTTTAAATCTCATAGTTATTGTTTTTTAGATAAGATTGAAAGAAATAACGGCACACCATTGTTTGCACAATGTGAAAAGGACATAACAATGGGGGAATGTATTTTAAGGATAATATTAAAAATAAAGGGGAAGCTTACCTTCTAATTTAGGGAAAGGATACTAAAGGTACTTATTAATTATAGTAAAAAACAATATTTGGATAAAAAATATCATCGTTGTCAGTTGACAATGAATGGGTTGGAGTTCTCAATTTCAATGTTTTTGACATACTTAATCAAGTCGTTGAAAAATAAACTAAATTCTTCTTCAAAAATAGTATAATGCTCCTCTAGGTCCAAGATAGCAAAATTCATTTTGGATTTATTTTTGGTTCTTCTGTTTATGCCATGCAAAACCCTGGAAATCCCAGACATTTTGGAATAATTGTAAATCCAATTATCCGCAATCATATGGGGCATCATGCGTTTAACACCCATTGGAAGTATTTCATAATTTTCATCCAATAAAAGATAAAAATCATTTACATAACGTTTTAAGGGAACTTTAGAATACGTATCCCAATTTTTAGCCAGAAAATGATCGTAGAAAATATCTACGATTACCCCACTATAATGGCTATAATTTTGGTGTAGTCGTTTTGTGCTCTGTCTGACTATAGGATGTGAGTCGGTATAAGTATCTATGGCCCTGTGTAAATGTATACCAGTTTGAACCCTTTTAGGGAGGTAGTGATATTTATTACCGCGTATACTATCGGCTATAAAATTTCCAATAGTGAGCTCATTGTCCCCGAAGGATAGGTAAATATGTGCTAAAAAATTCATCTAGGCAAAAAAATGTTATGTAAGACGAATTTACAACATAGCGTCATACGAATTAAACCTAACCCGCTATATTTGTATAAACTTATAATCTAACAAATGACTTTAATTAAATCCATTTCAGGAATCCGGGGTACTATCGGAGGAAAACCAGGAGACAATTTAACACCTATAGATGCCGTAAAATTTGCTGCAGCATACGGAATATGGCTAAAAGAATATTCTAAAAAGAAAAAGCTTAAGGTGGTTATAGGAAGGGATGCTCGACTTTCGGGAGAAATGATCCAAAATTTGGTGGTATATACCTTGGTAGGTCTTGGAGTAGATGTGATAGACTTAGATCTTTCCACCACCCCTACGGTAGAAATTGCAGTTCCTTTGGAAAATGCCGATGGAGGGATAATCATCACCGCAAGCCATAATCCTAAGCAATGGAATGCTCTTAAACTATTGAATGAAAAAGGAGAGTTTTTGGATGCCGCACAAGGTGCCAAAATTTTGGAAATTGCCGATGAAGAGGCGTTTGAGTTTGCAGAAGTGGACGATTTGGGGGAAATAACCCGAAATGATTCCTATATAGATATACATATTGATGAAGTTTTAGAGCTGTCCTTAGTGGATGCAGATGTGATACGGGCCGCAAAATTTAAGGTTGTGGTAGATGGAGTAAACTCTACAGGTGGAATTGCCATTCCCAGACTCTTAAAAGAATTGGGGGTAGAGGTGGTAGAATTATATTGTGAGCCTACGGGACACTTTCCACATAACCCGGAACCATTAAAGGAACATTTGGGTGATATCAGTGCTCTTGTAGTAAAGGAAAAAGCAGATTTTGGAATTGTAGTGGATCCGGATGTGGACCGCTTGGCCTTTATAACCAATGAAGGTGAGATGTTCGGGGAAGAATATACCTTGGTTGCCTGTGCAGATTATGTTTTGGGGAAGACGAAAGGGAATACGGTTTCCAATTTATCGTCTAGCCGCGCTTTAAGGGATATCACCCAAAAACATGGTGGCACCTACGAAGCCTCTGCAGTTGGCGAAGTGAACGTTGTGACCTTAATGAAAAAAAACAACGCCATAATAGGAGGTGAAGGTAACGGAGGAATTATTTATCCTGAAAGTCATTATGGGCGCGATTCCCTAGTAGGAACCGCTTTGTTTTTAATGCTAATGGCAGAAAAAGGAGGTACGGTAGCCGACCTTAGGGCCAGCTATCCCAGTTACTTTATGAGTAAAAAGAAAATTGAACTGACTCCGGGATTGGATGTCGATGGCATCCTAACCGCTATGGCTGAAAAATACAAGAATGAGGAAATCTCTACTATAGATGGGGTTAAAATAGATTTTCCAGAGAATTGGGTGCATTTACGTAAATCCAATACCGAACCAATTATTAGAATATACACCGAAGCTAAGAGTCAGGCGGAAGCGGACTCCCTTGCCGATAGAATAATAGGCGAGATAAAAGAGGTGGCCGGACTATAATATATAGCTATATAGTAAAAGGTCTTGGGTCTTACCAGGACCTATTAATTTTAATACGTTTCCATAATTTAAAAATTCTAAAATGAAACTACCTTGGATAAAACTATTTTTTGTAGGAGCCATGCTCTGGCCAACTACCCAAGCAAATGCCCAAACGGATACCCTTAGAATAATGAGCTTTAATATTCTTCACGGCGCAACGGTTAAAAACGATTTTAACCTAGATACTCTTGCTGGGGTGATCAATAGTTACCAACCCCATTTAGTAGCCTTACAGGAGGTAGATTTTAAAACGAAGCGTGCTAGGGAATACGATCTGCCAACGGAACTAGGGTATAGGACCAAAATGGCCTCTCTTTTTGCACGTGCTATGTATTATGATGGTGGGGAATATGGCGAAGGAGTCTTATCCCAATATAGTTTTGTGGAAACCGAGAATTTTGCGTTGCCCCATTTGCCAGATTCCGAACCCCGTGCGGCATTGATCGTTAAAGTAAAAACAAAAAATGGTAACACCATACAGTTTGTGGCCACCCACTTGGATCATTTAAAGGATAATTCAGATCGGGTACTACAAGCAAAAGCTTTAGTGGAAAGACTTAAAGATTCCCCATATCCTACTATTCTCACCGGAGACCTAAACGCCGAACCAAAAGATGAATCCATAAAATTGTTGTTGGGAGAATTTACCAAACCAAATATACCCAATGCCTATTTACCAACTTGGCCTTCAGACGACCCAAGAATAAATATAGACCATATACTGTATAATATGCCTCAAAAATGGAAGGTAACAGATTATAGGGTGCTTTGCGAAAACTATGCCACGGATCACTGTGTGGTGATGGCTACTTTGGTATTTACTCCTTAGTCAGTTGTTGCTGTAAATAAGAGCCACGTACCAATTTTGCAGTCTGGTGCTCCCCAGTATGACTCCAACCGGGTGGCATAAAAAGATATTTGCATTTATTTATAATACCTGGAGCTTTTCTAATATCATGGAATAAAGCGATAAACTCCCCAAAATAAACATCGAAAAAGTTCCCAGAATTCATTTTTCGGGTAATACCATATTCAATGACGAGATCATCCTGTTCCTCCTGATAAGTCCCAAAAACCTTGTCCCAGATATTCAGTAAATTACAAAAATTGGTATCCATATACAACGGATTTCGTGCATGATGTACCCTATGATGGGACGGAGTAAGAATAA
Organism: Arenibacter antarcticus; assembly: GCF_041320605.1. Classification (NCBI taxonomy): domain Bacteria; kingdom Pseudomonadati; phylum Bacteroidota; class Flavobacteriia; order Flavobacteriales; family Flavobacteriaceae; genus Arenibacter; species Arenibacter antarcticus. The sequence continues at coordinate 4,420,408 of NZ_CP166679.1, read as the reverse complement.
TCTTGTTCAAAAAACCCATCTTTCCATCTTTCATCATATTTTCACCCACATGTATAAAGGCGCCATACGTTCCATCAATAAACATGATCAAGAATAGTAATACCGGTTCTACTCCCATTAAAATACAGACGGTGGTCCTTATGGCATCGGCATAGGGTGCCTCCAGAAAAAAATGGGCATGGGTCACGGATAGGTTCATTTGCTCAGGGGCATGGTGGGTAGAATGCAAGCACCAGAATAGCCTAACCTTGTGTCCCCAATAATGGTATAGAAAGTGTCCGAATTCCCAAACGATATACCCATATATAAACCAGTACCAGGTCATTTTGGTTTGGAACAGAGCAAAAGGTTGAAGCCATCCAATAATCAAGGTAACCATAGCTAAGGCTATAAAACGCCCAATAAACCGGTTGCAAACATAAATGAGAAAATTCACTTTGTAGACCTTGGTATTTGGTTTTTTATAGACTAGGCCAAGGATAAACTCCAAAATCAGTAGTAAGGGAATAATAGGATAGATTAGGGATACCACACCATCATAGGTAGTAAACACACTGAAATCTCCAGACTGCAATAATTCCCAAGCATTTCCAACGCCAAGAAATCCAATAAGTTCTTCTATAAAGGTTTTTAGTATGTCCATTTTAAATACCTAGATTATTAATTAGGGTATAATTTAATAATAAAAATTAAAGAATATTCTGATTGGGAACAACTCTACCGCTGCGTATATGCTGCCATGAATTGTTCTTTTTGTGTTATTTTGTTATGGAATAAGTAAAATATTCATTTCTAATTGGTTACTTGCTTATAATTATAAAATTACAACGTCTATTGGCCAAATGTTGCCCATTACTGCAGGGAATGCCATTGGCACATTCGTTAATCAGTCGGGATTCCCCATATCCTTTAGCACTCACAATTCGTGACGCATTAATACCCTTTTCAATAAGGTAATTTTGGGTGGAAGTGGCCCTATTATTAGACAATTCCATATTAATTGCTGTTGATGCCCTAGAATCGGTATGGGCTTCAATCTTTATTTTTACGCTTGGAAAGGCGTTCATAAAGCTCACTATTTTGTCCAATTCCTTTGCCGCCTTATAAGTGATGTTGTAGCGGTTCAAATTAAAAAATATAGGATTAATCCTTACCTTTTCTACACCACCCTCATTGGTAACAAAGCTCGAAAAAGGGGTCAATTCTATGTTGTTTAGGTCTTTGTAAAGCTCAGGTGTATCAGCATTATTAACGGTCTTAAGTTCTTGCTTATATTCTGGTTTTAAAAAGGCAAATATATGATTGAGAGTAGGGGATATCAATGCTTCAAAATTACCTTCTTCGTCTGTGAAGGTTTCTGTAATTAATTTATTTGCTTGGTCATAGACCTTTACTATAACATTTGGGAGCGGTGCTTTGGTAATTTCGTTTATAATATTGCCCTTATACGGCATCATTTCGGCTATTTCTAAGAATCGATATATATCGTCATCTCCTTTGCCATTGACCCTATTGGAAGAAAAATAGCCAGAATTATTCTGGTCATTTATAATCAGGGCGAAATCATCCATATTGCTATTGATGGGAGATCCCATGTTTTTGGGAATGCCATAGCTGTTAGCAGGCTCAATTTCTGATTTAAAAATATCCAGTCCCCCAAGTCCAAAATGACTGTCCGAGGCAAAATACAAGTACTGTCCAGAAGTATAAGGAAACATTTCCCTTCCTGCAGTATTTATGGTAGGACCGAGGTTCACGGCAGGTCCTAGGTCCCCATCCTTATCAATATCCACATAATAGATATCCGTTTCCCCAAAACCTCCGAACATATCGGAGACAAAAAAGAGTCGTTTTCCATCCTTGGTTAAATAGGGATGTCCATAAGAATATTTGGGATTATTAAACTTTAAGGCTTTGAGGTGCACAATTGAATCTCCCACCACCTCTCCTCTTAATATCTGCATATTGGAGAACCCTTTTGGATTTACGACTAAGGAGTGATTATTGATGTAATTTTGGGTAAAATAAACGGTCTTAAAATCGGACGAGTAGGTGAGAGTTCCTTCGTGAAAGGAAGATTGAATATTGTTATGGAATTTCTGCACATCACTTAGTTCCCCGGTAGATTTGTCCCTCTTGGCCGTAAGAATGGAAAGATACGGTTGGTTGTTCCATGAATACATAGCGTCTTCGGATAACATAGGAGTTCGGCTGGAGGAGAATACAAGGGCATCCTTGTAGTACATTGGGGCAAAGTCTGAAAAGGGAGAGTTAATTTCCATGTTGGAAATTTGATATCCAGGGTTTTGCGCCATAAGGCTATCCAAATACTTTTCCTGCTCTAATATAGTTGCTAATTTTTGCTGGTCATAGTCATAGTATTCCTTTATCAAACTATTGGCCGCCTCATATTCCTGTCCAGCTTTTAGGCTTTGTACGTACTTAATAAAGATTGCTTCACCCACTCTTTTATCTTTAAGTTCATAGAGTTTTTGATACCAAATTTTTGCATTGGTATAGTCATTTATATTAAAATAACTTTCTGCCAAACGTTCTACAAATAAGGGTCGTGATCTTTTTTTTTCCGATTCCAGATGGTGGTAAATTGTTATGGCTTCCTTAAAATTTAAATTTTGAAAATGCTCGTTGGCTTCCGATCTAGAATACTGTGCCCAATGGACATTACATAGAAACAACGCGAATATGGAAAGGAGTAGTTTCATAAGTCTATACTTAGAAAAATCTGGGTGAGCGGGCGTTTGGTTCCCACCTTGGCACTAGGTACTTAATGATTATTTCGTGGGAACCTTGATTGTAATCTCCTATATCAGATATATTATAATCATAGGAATAGCCCATAAAAAGGTTTCTTGATATTTGAAATCCTGCCAAGGCACTATAGCTGTCCTTAAGCCTATGGGAGGCGCCTAAGGTGAATTTATTCAGAAATAGCACGTTTAGGGAGGTGTCTATGGTTAGAGGGGCATTATCTATGAGCTTGACTAATACGGAGGGCTTTAATTTTAGGGCGGCGGAAATATCCACTACATAACCCCCTATAAAATAGAAATGATGATCCCTGGTTATTAGATTTTTATCACTTACAACATTGGATTGTTTTAGTAATATGCTGGGAACGGAAAATCCGACATACCAATTCTCGCTGAATACAAAAACTCCAGCGCCTATAGCGGGAAGGACATTGAAATAATCGTCATAACTAAAAAGAATATCGTCCTCATCATAATAACTGCCTTTGGAATAATCCATCTCCAAAAAATTGACACCTGCATTGATGCCCAACGACATTTTTATTTTTTTGCTGAGGTTTAAGTAGTACGAGAAAATGGCATTTGCGTTAAATTCTGTCGATGGGCCAATGTTGTCCTTATATATGTTAAGCCCCAAGCCAATTCTATTATTGATAATTCCCGAAACGGTAAGTGCCTTTGTTTCAGGAGCGCCCTCAATCCCTATCCATTGTGCCCGGTAACTCAAAGTGGCATCCATCCGGTTATTTTCATTGACGTATGCAGGATTTATAGTGGTGGTATTATACATATACTGGGTATATTGCGGCAATTGCTGCGCCATCAGCCTTCCTCCTCCAAAGAGAAAAAACAGTACAATGATTCCTATATAACATTTTCGAATAATCTTCATTGATTAGTTTAAAGTATGTGCCCCATTATTCCTTTCTTAAAAATAACCAACCAGTTTTGTTTTCGCTTAAACCATTGGTTTTTAGGCTGTAAAAGTAGGTTCCTGTTGGTAATGGGGATCCTTTGCCCAAACTTCCGCTTACATTGGCAAAGCCGCGCCAATCATTTTGGTAGCCTTTTTTATGATAGACCAAAGCGCCATACCTGTTAAAAATCTGGAGGACCGATTCTGGGAAAGTTTCTATACAGTCTATCCTAAAATAGTCGTTATCTCCATCATCATTAGGTGTAAATTCATTATAAATCGTGATGCACGATGGTTCCAAAGTTATTTCCGCACTGTTGTTCTGCAAATTTTTGTCCTTGGGAAAAGCGCTCTCTATAGTAGAAATACTGCTATAATCCCCATTGGGTGTTGCCTCTACCTCTATATATAGTACTGCAGTTTCCAAGGATGGAAGCGATGAAAGAGTCCAAACTCGGTCGGATGGATTAAAACTCCCGTTGGTGGTTTTTGCGTTAATGTATGTAAACCCACGGCCTAATTGTTCATTAATTACAATATCGTTAAAGACGGATGTTCCATCGTTTTGTACGGTTATGGTCAAAATCACTTTTTCCCCAATGATGGGTCGCTTGTTGTTCACCGTTTTGGTAATTGTAATATCCGACGGCTCAATTAGGGCTATTTTAACCGGCAATCTGTCCACACTTTCACAATTATTGATCACTTGGGAAGCAAAATACTTTATACCATTTTCTAAAGGGGTATCAAAATGCAGTAGTTTTCCTTCTACCGGTGCATCGTACCAAATAATGTTTGTTTCAGTTACTTTTATATCCCCAATGGTAGGATTTTCGGAAGTTGAAAAAACTTGAACAGTATCGTTGGTTGTAGGTGACGAAGGAACACCTAATAAAACGGAGATGGCCAATCGTCCAGGACTCTCATCATTTGCTATTATTTGTGCTGCATAGTAAGTGGTATTTTCTTCCAGAAGACTGCTTGGATCCAATGGATTACCATTGGTCTCTTGGTGATACCAAATAACATTGGATTCATTTATTTGAATGGAGTGTAGGGTAGGCCTATTTAAAGCACAGAACTCTTGAGAGCTGTTCTTTGTTGTAGGAGGCAATGGGTCACCATACCTCCCTATTCTCTCTGTAAAGTCCTCCTTAAGGAGATCAACTGTCTTGTTTACCTTGGAAACAGCTTTGGGTACCATGGTACTATTAGCATGAGTTGTTAAGGCAAATAGCAGACAAAAAAGAAAATAAAAATTTCTGGTCTTAATTGAATAACAAAATTCCATTTTTTTAAATAAATCTTGTTCTATAACGCAGAAAAAAACAAAATATTTAATTAAAACGCTATAAATGGCAAAAGATGATACCGGCTTCAGCTGTTTTTATCAAGGAGTGAATGGTGATGGGAGTAGTGGAAATAAGTGAATTATAAGAATTTATTGTAATTCCTTAGGAGCTTTATCTCGGTGTTTCCATCTTCTATGTGTCCATAGGTAATAATCCGGCTTTTCCCTAATCTGTTGTTCAGTTAGTCTTAAGAATTTTTCAGTAATCTCATTTTTTTCGGTTTCCTTTCCCGAGACGGTTATGGGAATAAATTCTGCGGCGTAATACCCTCTTTTAATCTTGGTGACTTTTAGAAAAACTACCGCAAGATCCAATTTACGAGCCAAAGCTTCCGCACCATTGTAGATAGGAACTTTTACACCCATAAAATCGCTCCAATAGTGCGCCCTTTGGACTTGTGGCGATTGGTCACTTACCATCCCATATACTGCAGTTATTCCCTTACGCGCATTGGAAACTACAGTTTTTGGAGTTTCGTTGGTAGTAATAGGGGTCGTGTTCCATTTTGCCCTTATCCTTTTCACCATGCGGTCAAAATAAGGATTGCCAATTTTTTGATATACAGCATATCCCTTGGCGTCTACATAATTATTGATACTAACATTCCACTCCCAATTGGCATAATGGGAGCAAACGATCAAAATACTTTTGTCCTTCAAAATTTCTTGAAGCACTTCTAAATTGGTAATGCGATATCGTTGTTTCACTTTTTCTTTGGAGAGGGCCATTGTCTTCACCATTTCTAAGAACATATCACACATATGATGATAAAAGGATTTCCTTATTCGCAATAATTCGTCTTTGCGCTTATCGGGAAAAACGAGGTTTAAATTAGATAATACGATATCCTTACGATATCCCACTAGATGGTAGACCAGAAAAAATATAAAATCGGAAAAAGCATAGAATAATCTATAGGGTAAAATAGAGATAAGCCATAAAAAAGGATATACCAAGACGTAAACAAGAAGCTGCATGCAAAGAGGATTAGGCTAAATATAATTATATTTGGCGTCAAAGATAATCCATTTAAATATGAATAACATCCATTTAGCTACTATTGCCATAATGGCGGTCAATGTAATTGCCTCCTTAAAAGGCTTTAATGACACCTATTTTTTTGAACGTTATAAATTTGGTGTTGGTGCAATACAGACAGGGCAGAAAGACAGAATGGTTACCTCAGGGTTTTTGCATGTAGATTTCTCCCACCTTTTCTTTAATATGTTTACGCTCTATTTCTTCTCAGATGTGGTCATCAACTGGTTTGGGCCTGGAAAATTTTTGATATTATATTTTATAAGTCTTGTAGCAGGGAGCCTTTTGGCTATGTTTTTCCATAAAAAAGAACCGCATTATAGTGCTGTTGGTGCAAGTGGGGCGGTAACAGGTGTACTTTATGCTGCTATTTTATTGGAACCGGGAATGCGATTGGGAATTATGTTTATTCCCATTCCCTTGCCAGCCTACGTATTAGGGATATTATATTTATTCTATTCCATATACGGAATGAAAACCAGATTGGGTAATATTGGCCATACCGCACATTTTGGGGGCGCAATTGGTGGGTACGTTACTACATTGTTATTTAAACCAGACCTCCTAGTTACCGATACTTGGATGGTACTTTTACTTGCAGTACCCATTATCATTCTTTTTATACTCGGTAAATTGGGTAAATTGTAATATAAAAAGAGGTCTATCAATACTTTTTACAGTAGTGGTAGACCTCTTTATGTAAACTTGACTTAATCTTAATTAAGTAATTCAGAAATTTTCTCTTCCAAGGCAGGGCCCCGTAAGTTTTTTGCGATGATCACTCCGTTTTCATCCAAGATAAAAGTAGCGGGAATAGCATCAACATTGTATAATTTGGCAATGGCATCGTCAAAATAATCCAAACTTGAGATATGGTTCCAGGTTAGGTTGTCATCGGCAATGGCCTTTTTCCAATCTTCTTCCTTCCGATCCAAAGAAACGCCAATGATATTCAATCCCTTCTCGTGGTATTTGTTGTATACATTTACTACGTTAGGATTTTCTACCCTACATGGCTTGCACCAAGCAGCCCAAAAGTCGATTATGGTTACTTTTCCCATAGCTTCTTTTAGGGAGATCTTGCCACCATTTGGAGTAGGACCTGAAAAATCAGGAGCTATAGCACCAATGGAAGTAGATTTTCCTTTTTCTTCCCGTTCTTTCGCTGCAGTTAAGCTAGCAGCTATTTTTTTACCAGTTACTGTTTCTTTTATTTCTGGTGTTAGTGCATCGTACATTTCTTGGGCCTCTGCACTCTCCACTATTCTACTATTTAATACTTTATCTATTAAAAGAGCAGAGATAAGTCCGTTGGGGTTGTCCTTTATAAACTGTAATTCAAAGTTTTTGTACTCTTCTTGCAATTCGGCAAACTCGTCTTTAAGCGAATTTACAGTGGCTTCATTTCCTGTCATGCTTGCCTCCTGAAGATCTTTCTGTATAGACATCGCTTTATCGGATAGCGATCTGGAATTGTCCAAATATTTAAAGAATACATCGTTCTGGACAGTTCCCGTTACCTTGGCGAAATTTAGGCTGTCCTTTTGAGCGGTTAGCTCTATGGTACCATTTTCGGCTACAAGTGGGGTATATCCCTGAACTTGGTCTACAAATACATAGATCAAATCTGGGGAAGCTGCAGTACCCTTAATACTAAATTTACCGTCTACAACGGTAGTAGTATCAATATCGTAGGGCTGATTGCTCTCGTTGATCTTACGTATAAATACTTGCGTACCGTCCTCAATGTCGCCAGTCAATGTACCGTTTAGGACATAGCCTTCTGGTTTGTTGTTGCACGCAACCAATCCGATGATTACGGAAAGGGATAAAATTAATTTCTTCATTGTTATGTTGTTTTAATTGGCGCAAATGTACTTATATATGGTAAATAAAAAAAGCCAAAAGCAGTCCAAGAAGGCTCAAGGCTTTATTAGTTGAATAGAGGTAAGCACCTTAGAATTGGTAACGTACGCCTAGGGCAATATCGAAATCAAAGTTATTTGAGAAATTTTTGTAGCCCACCAAACCTATCTCTGGTCTAAAGTCCAAAGAGAGCAATAAGGGGAAATCAAAATTGTATTCCACCCCAATATCTCCGGCAGCAAATATAAATAGGCCGCCATCTGGAGTACGTTGGTTATTGTTGTTATCCGGAACAGAAGCAAAATCTACACTGCCCAATCCGCCACCAGCACCGTAGTACCAATTGAAATTGTCATCTATAGGAAAGATCCACTGATAAAGTCCGGATAATTTAAAGGCGTCAAAATACCGACTGTCTCGCCAGCCAAGGTTAGCTTCCAATCTGTTGTATTGAAATAAGGATTTTTGATAGGAAATCTCAGCGCCAAAACCATCGCTGTCCCCCAAGCGAAGACCAATGGAATGATCTGAAATTTCTTGGGCGCTAACGGAGTACCAAGAACAACACAGTAACAAAGCGAATAATTTAACGATTTTCATAGGGGTTCTAATTTTAGATATAGTTAAAAATGAAAAATTCATGGTTAAGCTCAAACAATAATAACTTAATTTAGTGCCCAAAATTGTTTGAGTTGGATAAAAATATGCTAAATTATTTAAAAGATCATTTAGATGGTGAGTTGTTTGTGGATAAATTAACAACCACCTTATACGCAACCGATGCTTCGGTTTATAGGAAAATCCCAATGGCCGTTGCCTATCCCAAAAGCGAGGCCGATATTAAGAAATTAATTTTATTTGCGAAGGAAAACACTATAGGCCTCATTCCCAGGACTGCAGGCACCTCATTAGCAGGTCAGTGTGTAGGTGAGGGCATAGTGGTAGATGTTTCTAAACACTTTACCGAAATACTTTCCTTAGATACAGATAAAAAACAAGTTACTGTTCAACCAGGGGTAATCCGTGATGAATTAAATCAATATTTAGCGCCTTTCGGCCTATTTTTTGGACCCAATACCTCTACCTCTAACCGATGTATGATAGGGGGTATGGTAGGTAATAACTCCTCGGGAACCACTTCTATACAGTATGGGGTAACCCGTGATAAGGTGGTTTCTATGAATACTTTTCTTTCCGATGGGAGCAAGGTCCAATTCAGCAGCCTGTCCCAAAACCAATTTTTAGGAAAAATGTCCCTAGAAACCTTTGAGGGCGATATTTATCGGAACATTCATAAAGAACTTATAAATAAGGAAACACAAGAAGAAATTCTATCGGAATTCCCCAAACCTCAAATTCATAGAAGAAATACTGGCTATGCTGTTGATGAGCTACTTAAGAGTAGTGTGTTTGGCATGGGAGATGAGGGATTAAATCTTTGTAAATTATTAAGTGGGAGCGAAGGTACCTTGGCATTTACCACCGAGATCGTACTGCAATTGGATGACATGCCCCCTAAGCTTTCCGCAATGGTGGTTACCCATTACAAGTCTTTGGAAGACTGCTTAAGTGATGTGGCGCCACTAATGGCACATAGCCTTCATACCTGTGAGATGATGGACAAGGTTATTTTGGATTGTACCAAAAACAACCGTACCCAATTGGAAAACCGGTTTTTTGTGGATGGGGACCCCACCGCACTGTTAATGTTGGAGGTGAAATCGGATACCGAGGAGGATTTGGAAAATCAACTACAACAGTTGTTGAACACCGTAAAATTATCCGGACTAAGCTACGCTCATCCAATACTTAAATATGATGATATTAACAAGGCCGTAGAATTAAGAAAGGCGGGCTTGGGATTGTTGGGAAATATAGTGGGGGATCGTAAAGCTGTGGCCTGTATTGAAGATACTGCCGTAGCCGTGGAAGACCTTAAGGATTTTATTGGGGAGTTTTCCCAAATAATGAAGGAATATGACCAGGAAGCGGTATACTACGCTCATGCCGGTGCAGGAGAGCTGCATCTAAGACCTATCCTTAATCTAAAAAAATCTACTGATGTAGCTCTATTTAGGGCTATTACCACTGACGTGGCAAAACTTACCAAGAAATACAAAGGGTCTTTTAGTGGGGAACATGGCGATGGAATTGTAAGGGCAGAGTTTATACCCCTAATGATCGGGGAAAAGAATTATGAGCTACTAAAACGCGTGAAAAGTTATTTTGACCCCCAAAATTTATTCAATCCTGGTAAAATTGTGGATGCCTATCCCATGGATCAATCCTTGCGTTATGAAATAGACCGGAAAGAACCGGAAATAAAGACGTTGTTGGATTTCTCAGATAGTGAGGGAATCCTGAAGGCTGCAGAAAAATGTAATGGGAGTGGCGATTGTAGAAAGACACATCATATGTCAGGAGCCATGTGTCCAAGTTATCATGCGACAAAGAATGAAAAGGACACCACTCGTGCACGTGCGAATGCCCTGCGCGAATTCTTGACCTCTTCAGACAAAACAAATAAATTCGACAATAAGGAACTTAAGGAGGTGTTTGACCTTTGCTTAAGCTGTAAGGCCTGTTCTAGCGAATGCCCTAGTAATGTGGACGTGGCTACCTTGAAAGCGGAATTTCTCTATCAGTATCAGGAAGAAAATGGATACCCGCTACGAGCAAAACTTTTTGCCTATAATACCGCCCTAAATAGATTGGGGAGTAAGATGGCAGGTTTTACGAATGCAATCTACGATTCCAAATTTTTGGGAGGATTGCTTAAAAAATCGGTGGGAGTGGCTCCCGAGAGGAACTTGCCAAAGGTGTACAAAGTAGATTTTGACAGCGTGCTAAACACGGCAAAAGAGGCCAGTAGTGTTACTAAATCCAAGGTTGTTCTTTATATAGATGAATTCACCCAATTTTTAGACGTGGAATTAGGAAAGGATGCTATTGAGGTCCTGACAAGGTTGGGGTATGAGGTAGAACTTTTTTATGCAGAAAGTGGACGTACCTTTATTTCAAAAGGATTCTTAAAACAGGCAAAAATCCTGGCCATAAAAAATGTGGAGAAGTTAATGGAATTTTCCGAAAGGGGGCTTCCTGTCCTTGGATTGGAACCTTCTGCCATTCTTACGTTTAGGGACGAGTACAAGCGATTTGGGATGGATAAGAAAAAGATGGAGAACATCGCCAAAAATGCATACCTAATTGAAGAATTTTTGTCCAAAGAGATTAAAGCTGGCGTCTTGACTTCCGCTTCCTTTACGTCAGAGGAGAGGACGGTTAAAATTCATAATCACTGTCATCAAAAATCAATTTCCAACCAGAAGGTGACTTTTGATATTCTTAATCTGCCAAAAAATTATAATGTTTCTATAATTAATTCTGGTTGTTGTGGAATGGCCGGATCTTTTGGCTACGAAAAAGAACATTATGAGGTGAGTATGCAGGTAGGGGAGTTAAAATTGTTCCCTGCCGTACGTAAAACCGCCGAGGAGGTAATCATTGCTGCCAACGGCACTAGTTGTAGGCACCAGATTTATGACGGTACCAATAGAAAGGCATTGCACCCTATTAGTATTTTAAAGGAGGCCTTAATCAATTAGATTGGGGCTTATGCTTGCTTAGGGTACAACAGTTTTTTGGAATTTTATTATTAAGTGTAAGAAACTGCTTTTTTGGCAACAATAAGGAGCTCTTCCATTTTTCTATCTCTTTTTTAAGATTTACCTTTGGTTGCTTAAGCCCGATAGGGTTTATAAGCAATACGAACCTATTACTTTACACAGGATATGGCAGGAAATACTTTTGGTACCCTTTTTAAATTGACCACTTTTGGAGAATCGCATGGCGTGGCCATAGGCGGCGTATTAGATGGTTGTCCCGCAGGCATAACATTGGATTTAGATGCTATTCAAGAAGATTTAAATAGACGTAAACCTGGACAGTCGGCCATAGTAACCCAACGGAAGGAACCAGATACCGTAGCGTTTTATTCTGGACTCTTTGAAGGAAAAACTACGGGAACACCCATAGGTTTTGCCATTCATAATACCAATCAGAAATCGAATGACTACTCCCATATAAAGGACTCCTATCGCCCTTCGCACGCCGATTATGTGTACGACCAAAAGTATGGATTTCGGGATTACCGTGGAGGGGGAAGAAGCTCTGCCCGCGAAACGGCCAGTAGGGTAGTGGCAGGGGCCATTGCCAAACAATTCTTGGGCGATATGAAAATTAATGCCTTCGTTTCCCAAGTAGGAAATTTAAAACTGGATAAAAATTATCAGGAATTAGATTTTACGTTGATAGAGTCCAACCCAGTACGCTGCCCAGATCAGGAAACAGCGGCAAGGATGGAGGAGTATATAAAGCAAATAAAAAAGCAGGGAGATACCGTAGGTGGCATAATTACCTGTGTCATCCAAAATGTCCCGATTGGCTTGGGAGAACCTGTTTTTGATAAGTTGCATGCCGAATTGGGGAAGGCTATGTTGTCTATTAATGCCGTAAAAGGTTTTGAGTATGGCAGTGGTTTTGAAGGCGTAAAAATGAAAGGTAGCGAGCATAACGATAAATTTAATACGGATGGGACCACTCAGACCAATTATAGTGGAGGTATTCAGGGAGGTATAAGTAACGGCATGGATATTTACTTTAATATTGCTTTTAAGCCGGTAGCTACGGTTATCCAAGCTTACGATACTATAGATAAAGAGGGTAACAAGGTGAGCACGCAAGGCAAAGGGAGGCATGATCCCTGTGTAGTTCCAAGGGCTGTACCTATCGTGGAAGCCATGGCTGCCTTGGTAATGGCAGATTTTAAGCTGCTGAACCGGACCATTACATTATAACTACTTATTTTTTTGGCGCGTTGCATCTCAAAATAGTATCTTACCGGCCTAAATCAGTTTTTTTATGAAGAAATTGGAGTTGCATTGGCAAATTTTATTAGGAATGCTGGGCGGAGTATTTTTAGCCTTGGCGTTGGTTCAATTTGAATGGGGTCCTAAAATAGTATCGGACTGGATTAAACCTTTTGGTAATATTTTCATCAGCTCCTTAAAGCTAATTGCAGTTCCTTTAATTCTAGGCTCCTTAATCAAAGGTGTTTCCGATTTAAAGGATATCTCCAAATTGTCCAAAATGGGCGGTAGAACTATTGGTATATATATTCTTACCACGGTAATAGCCGTTTCTATAGGTCTAACAATAGTTAATATTATTAAACCTGGAGCGTCGATCAGTGAGGAGACCAGAAATGAGTTGGTAGAAAATTATAAGGGGGATGCCGACTCTAGGATCCAACAGGCAAATAAACAAAAAGAAGCCGGACCCTTAAAGGCATTAGAAGATTTGGTGCCTAACAATATCTTTAATGCGGCAAGCGATAACGGCAATATGTTACAGGTCATATTTTTCGCTATATTTTTCGGGATTGGACTGATACTGATACCAGAAGAAAAGGCCGCCCCGGTAAAGAAATTCTTTGATGGATTTAATGAGGTTATCTTAAAATTAATCGATCTAATTATGTTGGCAGCTCCCTACGGAGTATTCGCCCTTTTGGCTGCTTTGGTAGTAGAATCGCCCAGTTTAGACCTCTTTAAGGCATTGGCATGGTATGCAGTTTGTGTTCTTAGTGGTCTTATACTAATGATAGGGGTGTATATTTTGATCGTTTATTTGGTAACCAAACGCAGCCCCTCGTTTTTTATATCGGGGATATCCCCAGCACAATTATTGGCGTTTTCTACCAGTTCTAGTGCAGCAACTTTGCCCGTAACAATGGAACGTGTTGAAGAGCATTTGGGCGTGGAGGAAGAAGTGACCAGTTTTGTATTACCTATTGGGGCTACTATAAACATGGATGGTACAAGTCTGTACCAAGCAGTTGCTGCCGTTTTTATAGCTCAGGCCTTTGGAATGGATCTAAGTTTTGGAGTTCAATTGGGAATTATTGTCACAGCAACATTGGCCTCTATAGGCAGTGCAGCAGTTCCTGGGGCCGGGATGGTTATGTTAGTGATAGTGTTGGCGCAAGCGGGTATCCCCGAGGCCGGATTGGCATTGATATTTGCCGTAGACCGACCGTTGGATATGTGTAGGACCGTTGTTAACGTTACCGGAGATGCCGCCGTTTCTATGGTGGTCGCAAAATCTCTAGGCAAATTAGGGGACCCCAAGGTTAAAAATTGGGACGACGAATACAAAATGAGAAAGTAATCCTAATTTTTACTTTCTAGGGTGTAATAAAGGAAATTAATCAGCAACAAATTATTTTCAAAGGTTTGTAATTTCGAAGGATTGTTCCTATAAATTAGTGCAATCTTATTTTGTAATTATGAAAAAACCTGCCTTACACTGGCAAATCCTTATAGGGATGCTTTTAGGGTTGCTTTTTGGGTTGGTAATGTTATGGGTATCCGGGGGTAAGATGTTTATTCAAAATTGGATCAACCCCTTTGGAATTATCTTTATCAATCTTTTAAAACTGATTGCCATTCCTTTAATTTTAGCTTCCATAATAAAAGGAATCTCAGATTTAAAGGACATCGCCAAGTTTAAAAGTATTGGTCTGCGTTCCATCACACTATTTATACTGACCACGATAATAGCGATTGTTATTGGTTTGGTGCTGGTTAATATCTTTTCCCCAGGGAAAGGAATCTCACCAGAGACCATAGCTAGGATTACCAATGATTATGCTGCTGGGCAGGGGGTGCAGGCCAAAATAGCCGAAGCGTCCCTGCAAAAAGACTCAGGTCCCCTACAGTTCTTGGTAGATATGGTGCCCGATAACGCTTTTAGCGCTATGAGCGATAATAGATTGATGCTTCAAGTGATATTTTTCTCTATTTTTCTAGGGGTATCCATGTTGCTGATAGGAGAGGCTCAGGCGAAACCCTTAAAAGCTTTTTTTGATTCCTTGAATGATGCCGTCTTAAAAATGGTGGATCTAATCATGATGACCGCACCCTTGGCAGTTTTTGCGCTCTTGGCCAATGTGGTGGTAAGCTCTGGAGATCCAGATTTATTGCTGGCATTGTTGAAGTATGCAGGCGTGGTGCTTTTAGGACTCTTTCTTATGATCCTTTTTTATTGTGTGGTTTTACTAGTGGTAGCCGGAAAAAATCCGATCTGGTTTTTAAAAGCAATAAGTCCTGCACAACTTTTGGGGTTTTCTACAAGTTCTAGTGCAGCAACCCTACCAGTAACCATGGATAGGGTAGAAAATCACCTTGGAGTGGACAAGGAAGTTTCCAGTTTTGTCCTTCCTGTAGGGGCAACTATAAATATGGATGGGACTAGTCTTTATCAGGGAGTAGCCGCAGTTTTTATTTCCCAAACCTTGGGGCATCATTTGGAGATTACAGACCAATTGATCATAGTGCTCACCGCCTTATTGGCCTCTATAGGATCGGCTGCAGTACCAGGAGCAGGAATGGTGATGTTGGTCATTGTTCTGGAATCCATTGGATTTCCCAGCGATAAGTTGGCTGTTGGCTTAGCGTTGATCTTCGCGGTAGACAGACCATTGGATATGGCAAGAACAGTAGTAAACGTTACCGGAGATGCAATGGTGGCCATGGTGGTTGCAAAGTCGGTAGGAAAACTACACGATATGCCGAAATAACAGAAAAAGTAATTTGGTTTAATAATTAATAGTTGGAATAATGTTAAAGGAAGAAATACAAATACAGATGATGCTACAGTATCCACATATATTTGAAATTGACGCGAATTTAGACCGATTGGTAAAGAAAATAGAGCTTCTTACCTATCTAAATCCACTGAATATTGAAAAGGAGAAACAGCGATTTTTTGCTTCCAAATATATTGATGCCCCCATTTTTAAGTATAAAAAACTGCAATTTGATCCGTATGAATTGCACCGATTACTTTTTTCCCAGCGATTAGATCAGATTCAGGACACTCAAATACGGAAATTCTATCAGGAAGTAATTTACTATTATGCCAATATGATCCAATGTATTGAAACCATTGGATTGGGAAGAAAATTTTATTACAATTCCCTTAGGGTCTATGGGACACCAACGGATATAGATGTTCAGAATGCACGGTTTATCCTCCATTTTAAAGAGGAATCCATGGTAAATGAGTTTGATAAAAAATATTCCCCTGAAGATGCAAAGCACTATTTTGAGGAATATGCAAAACAGTATACATTCCCTTTAAATGTCACTTATTCTACAAGTATAGCTGCTGATGCCATGGTGAGCAATAATACACAGTCTCTTTTAATTAAAAAAAATGCCAGTTTTAGCAAGAACCAGTTGCTTACCTTGGCCCATCATGAGATTGGAGTGCATTTGGTAACCACTTATAACGGACTATTGCAACCATTAAAAGTTTTTTCGAACGGATTTCCCAAAAATGTGGAGACTCAGGAGGGCTTGGCTGTTTTTAGCGAGTATATGGGAGGGGCGCTTACCTTAAAGAGGTTAAAAGAATTGGCTTATAGGGTGCTAGCTTCTGATAGTTTAATTAAGGGCTTTAGTTTTTCTGATACTTTTGATATGCTTCACGGGCAGTACAAACTAGATCGGAACCAAGCTTTTACCATTACAATGCGGGTGCACCGGGGTGGAGGATTTACAAAAGACAGACTGTATTTAAGCGGATTGAGAAAAATTTATAAACGTTATAAGAATGGAGTGTCCATGGATTCCTTGTTAACCGGAAAAGTATCCTTGGAGGAGGAAGATTCCATTTTGAGGTGGAAGGAGATGGGCCTATCGCAACCCATTACCCATTTTAATGCTGCCTTTAAGGAAAATAGGAATACTGATAAGAAATTAGATTTTATTTTGGATAATTTAAAATAGGGCTATAAATTCATTTTAATCGAAGTTGGAGCTAAAGCGCCTGTTAGTAGTATAGTGAATAGGGAAAGAAAAGTTACCATTAATAATTCTTATTAAATTTATCATAAATTATTGTTGACCACTTTTGGGATAATTATATAGTTTTTAATATCTTTGCACAGTTACATCAAAACACATATCAATCATGTTCGAATTTGACCAATATTTAGGGTTTTTAGCTTTTACAACCATCTTGCTCATCGGTTTTTGGTTGATGATTTTCTTGTTGACCTTTGTAGTGCCTTACTGGATTGGAGGTTCCATCCTTGAAGCTTTAAAAGAAAAACGCGACGCAAAGAAAGCAAAGCGGGAAGAATAACATATTTTGATTATAAAGATTTAAAAGGGAACCAATTGGTTCCCTTTTTTTGTTGTTCCCCTATCGGGTAGTTTGAGGATTTTGACTTGAATTTCCCGTGATAAATCATGGGGAAAGATAAAAGACTACAAACTGGATTCTGCCATAATAAAAATACTAACGTTTTCGGCTAAAGCCCGGTGTTAATTGACACCACCTTCATTATTTTTAATAAAAAAAACCTGCCCAGTTTAAACTTGACAGGTTTCATTATTCTTTTATGAAAATTGATAGGGGTATAAACTATTAGCCTTCAAAATCCATATCTTCCCCTCCGCCATTACGACCTTGTCCATTTTTTCCTTTCTGACTCTGAGGTTGATTAAATCGGTATTGAAAGGAGAGTGTAATTTGTCTCTCCCTCCACTGAAACTCGCTATAGGTCAATACATTAGCGGTCCTAGTTTCACTCGTACGTTTTCTGGTATTGAAGATATCGCTCACATTTAATGATATTGAGGCTTTATCCTTTAATATATCCTTACTCAACGCCAGATCGGAGCTTAACATCCCTTCTCTAGTGCTCTGTGCATCTTTGGAGGGGCCCATATAAAAGAAGTTGGTCTGAAAATCGATCTTTCCTGGCAATGGTAATTTAGCGCTGAACCTTGTGAACCACGAGAAATCACTGGCATCAAAATTCTGCACTATGGTTTCGTTGTTTGTGTTTACATAGGTATAATCACCTTCTAAATTTTTTTGAAAGGCATTTAAGTTCAAGGACAACCTCCAATTTCTCTTAGGGGTATAGGTAGTGGTAAATTCCATTCCGTAACGTTCTTCAGTCGCTAAATTAATAGGACTTCTCACTTGAACTGGTACTACAATTGGATTATTGGGATCATCTGGGTTATCTATAGATACGAAATCTCCTGTTTCTCTAGCAACAAATTGAAAAACACCAGTGGACCTATTATAATATCCTGAAGTGGTAAAGGACATATTGCTCCATCGTTTTAAATACCCTAGATCATAAGCATCGGTAAAAGTAGGATCTAGATCTGGATTCCCTTGAAATAGATTGGTGTTACTGGACCTAGAAGGGAAGGGGTTAATAAACCTAGACCAAGGTCTTCTTAGCCTTTTACTGTAGCTCAATGTAAATTGTTCAGTTTCAGAAAATTCATACCCTAAAAACACTGATGGGAACCAATTTACATAATCTTTATTGGTGATTTCGTTGGTATTGATCAACTCTATTCCTATGTCGGAAGCTTCCATTCGCAATCCTCCAAGAATACTAAATTTATTGAACTTGGTTCCCAATTGGGTATAGGCGGCATTTACGTATTCCTTATAATTTAATTCATTGCTGAAGTTGGGATCGCTGGTAAAGCTACCATCTTGCTGCTGTAGACCAAAATCAAAATCGGTATTGTTATTGTTGAAAGTTCCTCGATAACCAATTTCAAACTGGGATTGGTTATCCTTTCCAAAGGGTAGTACATAATCCATTTGAACCAATTGCGATATTTGCGTTTGGGCATCAATGGTCTTTTCGGTATCTAAATCTATATTATCCCCTAGTATTACTTCTTTTATAAGGGAATTTTCATCATCCATTCCTTTAGAATACTGGTAGTCAAAAGTAAGTTGGTGACCATCTTCATTAAATTTCTTTTGATAATTAAGGGAGTATTTTACTTCTTCCTCAAATTCATCCTCCCATGTAAATCTGTTTCTTCGTATAGTGGGGTTCTTATTGGCGTCGAAGTTGAAAAAATCTACATCCACCGTATTTTCTCCATTCGATTTACCAAATACAAACGAATTGGTGATGCTGCTGGTTTTGTCCAAAAATAATTCGAATCCAACATTGGTATTAAAGCTTTTATCCTGTCTCTGATAATCCCTTATCTCGTCCTGAAAGCTTAGTGTATTGCCATTGGCATCAAAGTTCTCTTGATTGAATAAGGCATTTCCGGGACCACTGCGGTAACGATAGGTGGTATTGGTGAAGATATTGAAATTATCCCTTCTTAGATTTAGACTTAAAGACCCTCCGTAATTATCGGGGTGTCCAGCATATACATTTACAGAACCATTGAGTCCGGCTGTTTTGCTTTGTTTTAGGATAATGTTCAAAATCCCTGCTGTACCTTCGGCATCGTACCGTGCAGAAGGGTTGGTAATTACCTCTACTTTTTCAATGGCATCCGAAGGTAATTGTTGAAGTGCCTCTGGACTTAATCCTGATAAAGCAGATGGTTTTCCATTGATTAGGATCCGTACACTTTCGTTCCCACGCAAACTAATATTTCCTTCAACATCCACTGAAACTGAAGGAACATTGCTTAGTACATCGGTAACGGAACCTCCTTTTACCGTTAGGTCCGATCCAACATTATACACTTTTTTATCCAACCGCAATTCAACGGTAGTACGTTGTCCAACGACCTCTACTTCTGCCAATTGGGCAACATCTAAACTTAGATTAATGACCCCTAGGTCTGATGGGCCCTTTAAAGTATAATTATCAATTTTATATGATTTGTAGGAGATATATTCTACACTAAGATGGTAATTACCCGGTGCTGCCTCTACTTCAAATTTCCCTGTGCCGTCTGTAATACCACCAGTTACTTTGTCTGGATTGCTAATGCTTTGTAGGACCAAGGTGGCATATTCCAATGGCTCCTTGGTTTCTTGATCCAAAACTGTCCCAGTAATTTTAACAGGTTCTTGTTGATTCTGGGGACTTTGGGAATAAGCGGTCAATGTTAACAGCAACAATGTTACTGGAATTAGTTTTCTCATATTAGTCTTTCTTTTTTTTCTTTTTGCGCTTCTTTTTATCTTTCACTTTCTTAAATCCGTTCTCCTGAAGGCTTACAAATGCCTCGTACTTTTCCAAGGGAAGACCTGCCTTTAATTCCTCATCTTGTTTTAGAGTTATTTTTTCATAGCCTTCCTTCATTTTTTCAGGTGGCAATTTCAATATTTGCATCTCTATACGCTCTTGTAAGTACTTTTTTAAGGTTGATGACAATACCGCTTCTTCAAATGCATTAAGGCCTAGCTTTTCCGAAATCTCCGGCATCTCTGCATCCACAATCTGTTCTGCAGTTAGTTTTTCCGGTTCCTTGGGTGTTTCAACGGCTTGTGGAATACTATTTCGTTGTCTTCCATATCCGTAGCCATTACCGTAACCATTGCCGTATCCATTACCGTAACCGTATTGGGCATTTAAAATAGGAAATGATAAAAGCACCAATAAAATGCTTAAAAATAATTTTTTGTTTGTTTTCATAATGTTTACTGCTTAATGGGATTCCAAAATTAAATGAAGGTTTAACCGATAAGGGTTAAATGTTTGTTAAATTGGGTCTGCCCCAATTATCATAGAACATTAAAGCTGAATTTACCTCAAGGTCAAGGAGGTAGTTTCACTTCCGAAATTTAGCTAATAGGTAAAGAATGGATTAGGTTAGAACAGCTCCATTATTTTTTCTGGGGGACGTCCTATTACCCCTTTGTTCTTATAGATTACGATAGGACGCTCTAATAATTTAGGATTTTCTACCATTGCCAGTAGTAATTCGTCATCCGTAAGGTTTTTACCTTTATACTTTTCCTTCCAAATGGTCTCGTTTGTACGGATTAGTTGTATTGGTGAAATTCCAAGTATTTTCACTATATCTTTCAGCTCCTTTTTGGTTGGAATGTCCTCGAGATACTTTACAATCTCAAATTCCTTCCCCGATTCGGTTAAAATAGCAAGTCCTTGTCTGGATTTGCTGCATCGGGGATTGTGGTAAATTTTGATCATCGTTAATCGGATTTAAAAATTCAATAGTAATTGCTGGTTGTTTTTAGAATAATTGGAGGAACTTAATAACAGGTATTCCATAAACCTATTCGTCTTCCTTTTGTCCCATCAACATTAGATAGGCTTTTAGGAAGCGGTCTATATCCCCATCCATTACCGCATCTATATTGCCAGTTTCTTCACCTGTACGTACGTCTTTTGCTAATTTATACGGGTGCATAACGTAATTTCGGATCTGTGAACCCCATTCAATCTTCATTTTGGAGGATTCAATTTCCTGTCTTGCTTCCATTTTTTTACGTAGTTCTATCTCGTATAACTGAGATTTCAGCATTTTTAATGCCGTTGCCCTGTTATCGTGTTGAGATCGGGAATCAGAACAGGAAATTTGGATACCTGAGGGTTTATGGGTCAATTGTACCTTGGTTTCTACCTTGTTTACATTTTGGCCTCCAGCACCACTAGACCTGGCTGTAGTGATTTCTATGTCGGCCGGATTGATATCGATTTCTATACTGTCATCCACCATAGGATAAACATATACAGAGGCAAAGGAGGTGTGTCTTTTGGCATTGCTATCGAAGGGCGATATGCGGACCAACCTATGCACCCCGTTCTCGCCTTTAAGCCAACCAAAACTATATTCACCTTCTATTTCTAAGGTTACGGTTTTTATTCCCGCAACATCTCCTTCTTGGTAGTTCAGTTCCTTAATCTTATACCCGTGCTTTTCGCTCCACATCATATACATTCGCATGAGCATGGCGGCCCAATCACAACTTTCGGTTCCTCCTGCTCCCGCAGTAATCTGTAAAATTGCGCTAAGTTCATCCCCTTCGGAGGAGAGCATATTTTTGAATTCCAACAATTCTAAGGCATCCAAGGTCTTTTCATAGTGGTTGTCCACTTCTTCTTGACTCATTTCCCCTTCTTTCAGGAATTCTAAAAAAACCTCCAAATCACCCACTAAGCTTTTGGCATCGTTAAAACCGTCTACCCATTGTTTTTTGGATTGAATCAATTTCATATGTGCTTGGGCTTCCTGCGGATGGTCCCAAAAGTCGGGAGCCATAGTTTTTTCTTGCTCGTTCTCTATTTCTATAAGCTTGGCATCTAAGTCAAAGATACCGTCTTAAGGCACCAAGGCGATCTAAAAGGCTCTTGTAATGGTCGGTATTAATCATATTTACTCATTTTGGGCAAAAATAGAACTTAAGTATGGTTGTACAATCTATTTTACATAAATTTAAAAATTCAATATAAAGAATAATGACAGACTATATTTTAGTTTACCAGGCAATAGGCTTGGGTTTGTTTGAGAGTAATGCCCAGTTCCCTAAAAAAAGTATAGATTTTGCATTGTATAATGGAAATTTCAATTATTTACAGCTATCCAAATCCATATGAAAATCAATCTAATTAGCGATACTGTTACCAAACCAAGCGTTGGTATGCTAAAGGCGATGATGTCTGCAGAAGTGGGTGATGACGTTTTTAAGGAAGATCCCACCGTAAACCGGTTAGAGGAAAAAGTGGCCGCACTTTTTGAGATGGAGGCAGCGCTGTTCTTTCCAAGTGGTACTATGGCCAACCAGACCGCAATTAAGTTACATACCCAACCTGGAGAGCAATTGATCTGTGATAAATACGCGCACATTTATAATTATGAAGGGGGAGGAGTTAGTTTTAATAGTGGAGTTTCCTGTAAGTTGGTAGATGGTGATAGGGGGATGATGACTGCGGCCCAGGTAAAAGAGGCCATTAATCCACCTGATTTTTACCACAGTCCACTAACTACGCTTGTTTCCATAGAAAATACGACCAATAAAGGCGGTGGTGCCTGTTGGGATTTGGAGGAGCTAAAATCCATTCGCAAGGTATGCGATCAGAATTCCTTAAAATACCATTTGGATGGTGCAAGGTTGTGGAACGCCCTAATAGCCAAGAAGGAAGTACCCCAGCAATATGGTAAATTGTTCCATACCATAAGTGTTTGTCTTAGTAAGGGGCTTGGTTGTCCCGTAGGCTCCGTTTTAGTGGGCGATAAGGAGACGATAAAAAGGGCGTTAAGAATAAGAAAGGTTTTCGGAGGCGGTATGAGACAGGCGGGCTTTTTGGCAGCGGCTGGAATATATGCCTTGGACAATCATAGGGAGCGATTGGAAGAAGATCATTACAAGGCCAAGGAAATAAGTACATTGCTCAAATCCCTGCCATATATTAAATCGGTTGCACCTACGGAAACCAATATTATTATCTTTGAATTGGATGAGCAACAAAGGAGTGTGGAAGACTTTCTTGAAAGTATGAAGCAACAGGACATTCATATAATTGGTATGGGGCAAGGAAAACTGCGAATTGTGACCCATATGGATTATACGGACGGGATGCACAAGTCGTTTTTGAAGACCCTAGCACGATTATAGGTCGATGGTATCGGGCAAAAGGGTAATGCTGGTCTTAATATTTTTGATGCCGTTTTCCATTCCTGCCTCTGAGCTATAGAACATAGAATTGCCAATTAGCTTTCCATCGCTATCCTTCAATAGAAAAAAAAACTTTCCGTTGTAATTGGTCTTGCGTTCAAACGAGGAATGGCGTAAGATCAATTCTTTAAGTGTTGCTATGGTCCACTCTAATTTTTGCTTGTCGCTAAAGGGGACACTCTGTAATAGATTATGTCCGCTTTCTGATTGTAAAGTAAAGGAAAAGGTGTGGTCTAATTCTTGTTTTATCCGTATCATTGGCTAGGCATCTTTTTCTAAAGTTACATAAAAAATAGCAATGAATACAATTGATGAGTGAAGTTGCTTTAGACAGATGTAGCAATCTTTTTGGAGGATATAGGTTAGCCAATTTACAGATGTAAATCACTATTGAAGGTGGTTCTAGTCAGTAAATTGTTGAAGTTTAAAATTGATATGATTACCGATCCTGACGTAAAAAATTCATATATCGTTCCATATCTCCTTGGCCCATATAGCCAGATATGCTGGATAAACCTTTGCCATCTGGACTAATAATTTTCATAAAAGGAAATAATCCTTTCTTGTTCCATTGTGCCAACAATTCCTTGTTCTGTTGCATTTCCTCCGCGCTAATCTTTTCCTTTTTCCGAGGAAGATCTACATAGAGAAGCACATAATTCTTGGTGATATCGGTAAAGTGCTGAGTATCTAAAACATTCTTTTTAAGCACTTTACATGGGGCGCACCAATCACTTCCGGTGAAATACATCAGGATTTCAGAATTGCTTTTCTGGGCTGCATTTTGAGCATCCTCATAATTGGTATACCATTTCTGAGCTATAGTAGTATTATTGTCCTGTGCACTTAGAAATATTGGTAGTAAAAACAAATAAATAAAATACTTCATCTAAGAACGTAATATGAAAATCATTAGGTTATTGCCAATAGCTATTTTAAGAACGAATCCATACCCGGAATATTGGGCATTCCTTCTTTGGCCACTGCAGCCAATTCGTTTTCATTGATAGTGGTGGCTTTTTCTATGGCCTTATTTAAGGTAAGGATCAAATAATCTTCCAATTGTTCCTTATCCGCTAACAGGCTATCATCCACTGAAATGGATTTTATAGTCCTATTGGCTGTTATACTTACCTTTAATAAGCCGTCTGGTGATTGTTCGTCTATAATCACCGTGTTGAGTCGCTCTTTAGTGCGTTGTACTTTTTCTTGGGTTTCTTTCAATTTCCCCAACATACCCATCATATCTCCAAACATAATTAACCGTTTAAGTTTTCAAGAATCAAAATTAGTGAATAGAATTGATTTTTTTCGCAAATAGCGACCAACTTCCAAAAATGAAATAATAATCTTAAGACCGGTACCGAATCGAGCTATTCCCAGACGACTCTATATAACCCTTTCGGTAGACGAAGGCCAGAGGCATGCCTAGGGGTAGACTAAGCTTTAATTTTGATCATTCAGTATTCGGTAATCGCTTTTGTGATTGTGGGAGATAAGGAGAGTAATTTTTAATGATTTTCTGTCCGTACAGCTAGTATATTAATATTACTTTTGCATTTTCTTTTTAAATTCCATTCCTATGCAACAACAATTACTCCCTCCGAGCCTGAAAAAAGTAGCCAAAGAACTCACAAAACATGGAGACACAAGAGTAGATCCATACTATTGGTTAAACGATAGGGAAGATCCGGAAGTCATTGCGTATTTGGAACAGGAAAATGCTTATTACGAGTCGCTCACCGAGCATACCAACGAATTAAAGGAACAATTGTTCCAGGAAATGAAATCGAGGATCAAGGAGGACGACTCCTCAGTGCCATATAAGTACAATGGATTTTGGTATTCCACCCGTTTTGAGATAGGGAAGGAATATCCCATTTTCACCAGAAGGTATCAATTGGAAGATGCCCCGGAAGAAATAATGGTCGATTGTAATGATATGGCCAAAGGATACGATTATTTTAATTTAGGCGGATTATCTGTCAGTCCAAATAATAAATTGGCGGTCTTTGGGATAGATACGGTTTCTAGAAGACAGTATACCCTAGGCTTTAAGAATTTGGAGACGGGTGATCTATTTCCCGATAAAATAGAAAATACTACTGGAGGTGCGGTATGGGCAAATGATAATAAAACTATCTTTTATACCCAAAAGGATCCGGTGACGCTACGGTCTAACAACATCTATAAACATGTATTGGGTACTCCAACGGAAGAGGACGAACTGGTCTTTCATGAGGATGATGATACCTTTACCACCTTTGTTTACAAAACAAAATCCCGAAAATTTATTGTTATTGGTTCGGCAAGTACCATGACTTCGGAATACCAGATATTAAATGCGGATACTCCTGCCGGAAATTTTAATATGTTTTCCAAAAGAGTACGGGGGTTAGAATATTCCCTTGCACACTATGGTAGCGACTTTTATATTCTTACCAATAAGGATGGGGCTACTAATTTTAAGGTGATGAAAACTTCGGAAGAACGGACGGAGGCCCATCATTGGCTAGATTTCATTCCTCATAGAGAGGCGGTGCTAATGGAGGACATAGAAATATTTAACGATTACTACGTACTCTCTGAACGGGAAAACGGTTTAAACCTTATAAAAATAGTGCGATGGGATGGCACTGAAAGTTATTATTTGCCGTTTAATGACGAAACGTATACCGCTTATGCAGGGACCAATCCGGATTTTGATACGGAAATACTTAGGTATGGCTATAATTCCATGACTACACCTAGTTCTGTCATAGATTTTAATATGCGGACCAAGGAAAGTGAGGTTAAAAAAGAACAAGAAGTGTTGGGGGGCAACTTCCAAAAGGAAAACTATATCTCCGAAAGGGTGTGGGCAACTGCAGCAGATGGAGTAAAAGTGCCTATTTCACTGGTATATCATAAGGATACCAAGTTAGACGGAACTAGTCCGTTATTGCAATATGCCTATGGGGCATATGGGTACACCATAGATCCCTATTTCTCAACGGTACGGTTAAGTCTATTGGACAGAGGGTTTATTTATGCCATTTCCCATATAAGGGGAGGGGAGTATCTAGGTAGGAAATGGTACGAAGATGGTCGTCTCCTGCAAAAAAAGAACACGTTTACCGATTTTGTAGATTGTTCTAGATTTCTAATCGAAAAAAAATATACAAGCCCATCCCATCTATATGCTATGGGTGGTTCTGCAGGGGGACTTTTAATGGGGGCAATAGTAAATTTGGCTCCTGAAATTTATCATGGAATTATTTCCGCGGTACCCTTTGTTGATGTATTAACGACCATGCTGGACGATTCTATTCCGTTGACTACGGGAGAGTACGATGAATGGGGAAATCCCAATGAAAAGGAATATTATGATTATATAAAGAGTTATTCCCCTTATGACAATGTTGTTGCGCAGGAGTATCCCAATATATTGGTTACCACTGGGTTACACGATTCTCAAGTGCAATATTTTGAACCTGCGAAATGGGTAGCAAAAATTAGGGAATATAAAAAGGATGAAAATTTATTACTTTTTAACATTAATATGGATGCGGGTCATGGTGGGGCTTCCGGGCGATTTGAATCCCTAAGGGAGGTGGCAAAAGAATATGCATTTTTATTAGATTTGGAGCAATAAATTAAATAATCCAAAAAAAAGATTAATTTTGTACCATAAATATTGACGAAAATTCATTGCGTCAATGAGTTCTAAACCTAGAAACTGTTTATGGAACATAAGATAAATGCTTATAACAACCTCCTAGAACTTATAGGAAACACCCCATTAATCAAATTAAATAAAATTGCAGCATCCTTGACCGGCAATTTTTACGCCAAGGTAGAAGGCTTTAATCCAGGACATTCCTCAAAAGATCGTATTGCACTTCATATTATTGAAGAGGCGGAGCGTAGGGGAATATTAAAGGAAGGAAGCACTATTGTAGAGACCACTTCGGGAAATACGGGTTTTAGTATTGCTATGATCAGTATTATTAAGGGATACGACTGTATTTTGGCAGTTAGTTCTAAATCTTCCCAAGACAAAATAGATATGTTGAGGTCTATGGGAGCTAAGGTCTATGTGTGTCCTGCACACGTTAGTGCAGATGACCCAAGGTCTTATTACGAGGTAGCAAAGAGATTACACGAGGAAACGGAAGATAGTATCTATATCAACCAATATTTTAACGCTCTGAATGCTGATGCCCATTACCACAGTACTGGACCGGAAATTTGGGATCAGACTAACGGACATATTACCCATCTAATTGCCTGTAGTGGAACGGGAGGTACCATTTCTGGAACTGCCAAATACCTTAAAGAACAAAATCCGGATATCCGTGTTATTGGAGTGGATGCCTATGGTTCTGTCTTAAAAAAATATCACGAAACTGGTGAGTTTGACAATAAGGAAATATATCCCTACCGAATTGAAGGTTTGGGGAAAAATTTAATTCCTACAGCGACCAATTTTGAACTTATAGATGAATTTGTAAAAGTAACTGACGAGGAAAGTGCTCATACTGCCCGTCAGATTGCCAGAACTGAAGGAATTTTCGTTGGCTATACCAGTGGTGCCGCGATGCAAGCAGTTAGGCAATTGGACCAGTTAGGAGAATTTGATGAAAACAGTAATGTAGTTGTGATTTTTCCAGATCATGGCTCCAGATATATGAGTAAAATATACAGCGACCAGTGGATGGGCGAC